>CAZZKI010000167.1:0-3902 GCA_964654785.1 uncultured Solirubrobacteraceae bacterium | reverse complement strand
GACGCGCTGCGCTTCTACCTGTTGCGCGAAGTGCAATTCGGCGCTGACGGAACTGTCAGCACTGAAGGCTTTGAAACCCGCTACGAGACTGAGCTCGCGAACGACTTCGGCAACCTCGCTAGTCGAACACTGGCAATGGTTGGACGCTGGCGTGACGGCAAGGTGGCAACGACTGCGCTTGACACTGCAGTTGGGGACGACCTCGCACCGTTGGCCGACGAGGTTTCCGCCTTGCTTGACCGAGTTGAACCAACTCAGGCACTTGAGGCGATCTGGACTCGGATCCGCAGACTCAACAGGTATGTCGAGGAGACAGCGCCTTGGACCCTTGCCAAGGATGAGGCTGAAGCTGAGCGCCTTGACCAAGTTCTCGCGACCTTGGTTGAAGGGATCCGGGTTGTCACGATCGCACTCCACGCTTTCATGCCAGTGTCAACGGCCAAACTGCTTGAGGCTCTTGGGACCGACGACACATCCTGGGCTGCAGCAAGTTGGCAGGCGGACGGCCCCGGGGGCGAAGTTGGAGCCCTTGAGCCTCTCTTCCCAAAGCCGTGATTGATTCGCACACCCACCTTGACTCCTGCAGTGAGGACGACCAAGCTCTGGTTGACGAGGCTGCCCGTGTTGGGGTTACGAAGCTTCTGACAGTTGGGACCGACCGCGAGTCGTGTGAGAAAGCGCTGGGGGCTGCAGCTGCAAACCCTGGGGTTGTGTTCGCAGCAGTAGGACTGCACCCGAACAGCGCGACTGGATTCTCAGACGCTGATGCCCAGTGGCTGCGCGAGTTGGCTGCGCGGCCTGAATGCGTTGCTGTTGGCGAGACCGGGATTGACCTGTTTCGGGACAACGCGCCGCTGGAGGATCAACAGCGAGCCTTCATCGCGCACTGCGAGATCGCGCGCGAGCTGGACAAGGCTCTTGTCATTCATACGCGAGCAGCTGATGAGGAGACACTTGCGATTCTCGACGAGCATGCTCAAGGCTTGAGGGTCATTCTCCACTGCTTCTCGATGGCAGACAGAGTTCGCGAATGCGTTGACCGCGGCTGGTGGATCAGCTTTGCCGGCAATGTCACTTACCCGTCCGCTGAAGACTTGCGACTCGCGTCACTCGCAGTGCCCGCGGAGCGCCTCTTGGTTGAGACTGACGCCCCGTACCTTTCGCCGCAGGTTGTTCGGAAGGATCGCAATCGTCCAGCGAACGTCATCCACACTGCCGCAGTCGTCGCGGCGGAGCGGAGGGTCCCACCGGGTGAATTTGATGCTGCTGTGACAGCTGCCGCTGCCGAGGTATTTCGCTGGTGACTCGGGCGGAGAGCAGGGTGGCAGCCTCGCTTGAGCGAATGCGCGCAGCAGGCCACCATCCCAACCGGGAGCTCGGGCAGAACTTCCTGATTGACGCCAACATGCTTGGCGTTGTCGCCAAGGAGGCTGAAGTTGGGCCCGACGATGTCGTTCTGGAGGTAGGCGGGGGGCTCGGAATCTTGAGCGAATACCTTGCTCCTATTGCCAAGCACCTTCATGTTGTTGAGGTGGACCGCAGCCTTGAGGAGGCTTTGACTGAGAGCGTCGCTCCGTTCGACAACGTGAGTCTCCACTTCGCAGACGCCCTTGAGCTGGACTTAGCTGCGCTTCAGCCAGCGCCGACCAAACTTGTTGCCAACCTTCCGTATGGAATCGCCGCACCGCTGATTCTCGACTCGATCTTCGTCCTTCCGCACTGCAAGACCTGGGTGGGGATGGTCCAGAAGGAGGTCGGCGAGCGCCTTGCCGCTGGCCCCGGGACTAAGACCTACGGCGCCCCTTCTGTGATCGCCCAGCTTTCCTGCAGGGTCAAAGTCGTGAGGAACGTTTCCCGAACCGTGTTCATGCCCGTGCCAAATGTCGACTCGGTGATTGTTCGTTTGGACCGCGTCAAGGAAGCCCAGCCACAGGAAGTTCGCGACTTGGTGCGAGATGGGTTCGCGCATCGCAGGAAGGCACTTCCCAAATCCCTTTCAATCGCTCGCCCAAACGAGCCGGAAGCTCGTGACCTGGCCCGCAGGGCCCTCGTTGAGATGGGGCTGCGCGAGGACACGCGCGCCGAGGCTCTCACCCCTGAGCAGTTCGTTGAGCTAGCCGAAAGAATGGGACTCAATGGCTGACGCAGCACCCATCGGGACGCAACTGGCAACAAGCGCCAACGGCAAGATCAACCTTTGCTTGCTGCTCGGCCCGCTTCGAGATGATGGCTACCACGAGGTAGTCAGTGTCATTCAGCCGCTTGATGTAGCGGACACCGTAACGATCGCCGATTCTGAGTCTGGAGCCGATGAAGTTCTGTGTCCGGGAGTTGAAGGGGACAACCTCGCTGCCCGGGCGATCGCCTCCTGGCGTGATGTCACAGGGATCAGCGACAGGCCCGTCTCGATCGCAATCGAGAAGAAGGTGCCTGTGGCTGCAGGCATGGGCGGGGGGTCAGCTGACGCTGCCGCGGCGCTGCGACTGCTTGACGCTTTCTTCGGAGCGGACGGTGCTGGCAGAGTGAGTGGCTTGGGCGCGGATGTGCCCCCGCTCCTTCGCGGCGGGACGACCTTGGTCAGTGGAATTGGGGACCGAGTCGAGTCAGTCGCCCAACCGGCGTTTGGTGCCTGCCTCGTCCTGCCTTCGACAGCTGGGCTGTCAACCCCAACGGTGTTTGCCGAGGCGGGCGAGATGGGGATGAGGCGAAGCCCTGCAGACATAGTTCAGGTCCTTACCCAGCTTCAGCACGCAGCCCGCTCAGGAGCAGGCTGGGACCTGCCAGACGCTCTCCTTGGCCTTAATGATCTTGGGCCCGCTGCAGCACGGCTCGAGCCTTCAGTAGGAGAAGCCCTAATGCAGGCTCGCGAGGCTGGGGCTGACCAAGCTTTTGTTACTGGCTCTGGGCCCACGGTTGTGGCGTTGTTCCACGGCAGTGCTGGAACGGAGCGCGCTAGCCGTGCTGCTGAAGCGCTTTCCGAAAGGCCAGGCGGCGTAATTTCTTCCGCCGCGTCGCCGTCATCTGCCACGATCGAGCAAGTCAGATGAACAACACGCTGATCACAGAGATAGTCGTCGGCTTGGCGATAGTTGGATCCCTCGGTGCTTTCTTCGGATGGATCGCTGTCCCTGCGATCAAGGCTCGGCAGGGAGCCTGGGACCGACTCGCTGCTGGCCTCCTCAGCATCTACGCGTTTGCTGTGTTCGCAGCCTTGGGCGTAGCTGTAGGCATTGGAATTATCTGGGCCTGGCCCCAGATCACCTGATTTTCGCCGACTGGCTGTAGCCTTGGGGGCAGATGTCCCCCGGCACCGAGCAGACTTCGGGCCTCGCGGCCCTAGACGACCTCACGACAGCTGTCGAGGATGGCGCGGGTCTTCCAGAGATCGTTCGGGCAGCTTCCCGAGTTCTGGATGCCAGTCTCGTGCTGATTGACCGGACAGGCACGGTCCTCGCAGTTGCTGCGCGCAGCACTGCTGACGAGCGCGCCCTCCTGCGTGACGCAGACGGTGTTGAAACTGTTGACCTCCGGGTTGGCGACCTCGATATTGGTCGCCTCCGCTTGCGCCAGCGCGGTGGCGAGGGCGACCAATCCCTGCGGCGTTTGGTCGCCACTGTCGTGGCTGCCGAGGTTGAGCGAGTTCGCGCCCCGGAGCGGGCCAGTGAGGAAGCCCTCTCGTCCTTCCTCGAGGACGCTCTCTCCGATTCGATCATTGACTCAGCCGACGGCGATGCCAGAGCCAGTGAACTGGGAATTGGAATTGACGGCGGCGTAACCCTCCTTGTGGTCCGCGCTCACGCAAGGGTGGCCTCGGGAGATGACTGGCGCCCCCGCCTGCTCGCAGTTGCCGAGCGCGCTGCTCGCGGAGCACGCCCAGGCTCCGTTGCTGCAAACACTCACCA
>CAZZKI010000166.1:0-3921 GCA_964654785.1 uncultured Solirubrobacteraceae bacterium | reverse complement strand
CATGAACTCCTTCCGGTTCGTAGAGAAGGGGATTGAGGCTGAGATTGAGCGTCAACGCACGCTCATCGAGTCCGGTGGGACCGTGACTCAGGAAACGCTCCACTACGACCCAAAGACCGGTGAGCTGAGCTCCCTGCGCTCAAAGGAAGAAGCTCACGACTATCGCTACTTCCCCGAGCCGGACCTTCTTCCCGTCGCCGTAAGTCGCGAGATGGTGGAAGAGGCTCGTGCTCATCTCCCCGAGTTGCCAGCCGCGAGAGCAGAGCGGTTTGTAAGTGAGTTTGGCCTCGAGCAGGAATTGGCTGAGCGTCTTGCCTTCGATGGCGAGATCGCAGAGTTCTTTGAGGCAGTCGTTGAGAAGCGCGGCGCGGGAGCCGATGCACGGCTCGCAGCAACGTGGGTTAGCGGGGAACTGACTTCGCGCGCGGGCGATGACGGAGTCAATTCGCTCAGCGTTACCCCAACTCAGTTGGCTGAGCTTCTGGGGCTCCTTGAATCAGACCGCATCACCAACGCTGCAGCCCGCCAAGTGCTCGATTCAGTCATCGCAGATGGGGACGACCCAGTTGTGATTGTTGAGCGCGAAGGCCTCGAGAAGGTCGGCGGCGGTGACGAGCTGGAAGCTGCAGTTGAAGCTGCGATCGCGGCTGAGCCAGAAGCTGCTGCCAAAGTGGCAGCCGGTGAACACAAGGCTCTCGGGCCACTCGTCGGAGTCGTCATGAAGCAAACGCAGGGCCGGGCCGATGGTGGCGAAGTACGGGCGATGATTCTTTCCAAGCTGGGTGCAAGCTAGTCTCTAACCCATGGCTTCAGACGGCTCCAAGAAATCCTCATTTGCAAGCAAGCTTCTTGCCCTTGGAATTGTGGCCGTTGCGATCCTCGTTGTCCTGAGGATCGTCGTTAATGCGATCTCAGACACATCGCTCTTCATCGCGCTTGGGTTAATCGCGCTCGGCATGGGCGTTGTCTGGGCCGTTCGCCAGCTTCGTTGAGTTAACAAATGCAGGGTCTTGGCTACCTGGTAATCGCACTGGCCTTTGGAGTTGCGGCGGCCTTGGTTGCTAGGGCTAAGGGCAACCCGATAGCGATCTGGTTTGCGATCGGCTGCCTCGTCCCGTTCGGTGGACTCCTCGCTGCCATTTTCTCGAGGGCAGCCACCGACGAGCCCCGTCGGTTCTGCGATAACTGCGGCAAGGTGTTGCCGATCAGCGACACTTTCTGCACCGGCTGCGGCACGGACCTCGATTTCCCAGATGAGGTGATCCCATCGCGACGGACTGAACTTCGCATGCAAAGGCGCTGAATAGGGCGCGTTCGCCCTTTTTCACGGGAGCGTGGCCTTGCTACGCTAATCGGAAGCTAATTTCGCGTTTTGGCGCGAGCGGAAAGGAGGTCGAGCGGCATGCGAGCAGTTGACGCATTAATGGAGTGTCTTAAGGCGGAGGGCGTTGATGTCGTATTCGGCCTTCCAGGCGGGGCAAGCCTGCCCACCTACGACGCGTTCTACGACGCTGGGATCAAGCACGTTCTAGTCCGGCACGAGGCCGGCGGAGGGCATGCCGCTGAGGGCTATGCAAAGGCCACCGGCAAGGTAGGCGTCTGCTTTGGAACCAGTGGGCCCGGTGCCACAAATCTGGTCACTCCCATCTGTGACGCGATGATGGACTCAGTGCCTGTCGTGTTTATCACGGGTCAGGTTCGTACTGACCTTCTCGGCACCGACGGTTTCCAAGAGGCAGACACGATGGGAATCACCATGCCGATCGTCAAGCACAGCTTCATGATTCAAGACCCTCAGGATCTTCCAACCATCGTTCACGAGGCCTTTCACCTTGCACGCACCGGACGCCCAGGGCCTGTTCTCGTAGACATTCCAGTCGACCTCTCCAAGGCCGACATTGACTACGCACCCACTGGCGACATTGAGCTGCCCGGCTACCAGCCGACCACTGAGGGCAACCAACGCCAGATTCGGCTTGCTGCGAATGCTCTAGCAAACGCGAAGAAGCCGGTCATCTATGCAGGCGGCGGTGTGGTGAACGCCAACGCGGCGAACGAACTTGTAGCTCTAGTTGAGGCTGGCAATTTCCCGACGACATGCACACTGATGGCGCTTGGTGCGCTTCCGGCAGACAAGCCCCAATGGCTTGGAATGCTTGGAATGCACGGCACTCGGGCCGCAAACTATGCAATGGACGAGGCCGACCTGATCGTCGCGGCTGGCGCCCGCTTCGACGACCGAATCACTGGGATGCTGAGCGAGTTCGCCCCAAACGCGAAGTTTGTCCACATCGACATTGACCCTGCTGAAATCTCAAAGAACGTTCCGGCACACATTCCAATCGTGGGTGACGCCAAGAACGTCCTGTCACGGCTTCTCGCTGAGTACCGCTCACTCGACGTGGACGCCTCACGCCTTGATGACTGGTGGGACACCATTCACGGTTGGCAGGAGAAGTACCCACTTGCCTACGAGGACTCCTCGGATGAGGAGATCAAGCCTCAGTTCATGATTCAGGCGCTCCACGAGGCCACAGGCGGCACTGCGATCGTTACAAGCGACGTCGGCCAGCACCAGATGTGGACCGCGCAGCACTATGGCTTTGACGGTCCTCGCAAGTGGATCAACTCTGGGGGACTCGGAACGATGGGGTTCGGCCTGCCTGCAGCTATCGGTGCCGCGATTGGCTGCCCAGGTCAACAGGTAGTTGTGGTCTCAGGCGACGGCTCGTTGCAGATGAACAGTCAAGAGTTCGCAACTCTTGTTCAGGAAGGCCTGCCAGTGAAGGTCTTCATCATGAACAACGGCTTCCTCGGCATGGTTCGCCAGTGGCAGGAACTTTTCTGGGAGAAGCGTTACTCGGCTGTTGACCTTCAGGACTACTCGCCTGACTGGGTCAAGCTTGCGGACGCCTACGGGCTCGCGGGGTACCAGCTCACCAACAAGTCCAGTTTGGTTGAGGACATGAAGCGGATCCTTGAGCAGGATGGGCCAGCGTTGATTGATGTTCGAGTCACCCGCGAGGAGAACACCTATCCAATGATCCCGGCCGGCGAGCCTGCTCGCAACATGGTGGGCTGAGCAATGGCTGAACCAACCTTCGATTCGCTCAACCTCGATGAGCTTGAGGCCTCCGTGGGCCAGATGACGGGCCGCACGCATGTCTTGACCATTCTGGTTGAGAACAAACCGGGCGTGCTCAGTCGAGTGGCTGGTCTTTTCGCCCGTCGCGGCTTCAACATTGACACCCTCGCCGTCGGCCCAACCGACGATCCTGCGTTTTCAAGGATCACCCTCACTGTTGACGGTGCCGTTCACCCGATTGACCAGGTCACAAAGCAACTTCACAAGCTGGTCAACGTTCTCAAGATCCGTGACCTTGAGCCAGGCGAGGCTGTCGAGCGGGAGCTTGCGCTCTTCAAGATCAATGCTGAGGGTGCGCAGCGTGCCGAGGTTCTTCAGATCGTTCAGATCTTCCGAGGCAAGATCGTTGACCTCGGTCACAGGACTGCTGTGGTTGAGATCACAGGGACTGAGGAGAAGGTTTCAGCCTTCGAGGAAATGATCCGGCCGTTCGGGCTCGTAGAGCTGTCCCGAACCGGATCAATCGCGATCTCTCGTGGTCGCGGCGAGACCTGATCTCGTACTCCTTACATGGCACCCGCCGGACGCGCCTCGGAAGTTGTCGGGTCTGAGCTCTTAGAGCTTCTGCGTGAGCGTGTCGAGGCTGCGCTGGTTTCAGCTCGGAAGTCGGGGAGGCAGACGCTGGCGTCCGCAACGGCTGAGTTCGATGAACCCGTTGACCCCGCTGCATGTGTGCTGCTGGCAGGCCTTGGGGAGACGCCATGGGCGGTGCTCGACCAGCCGGACAACGACAGGTCCTCCATCGCGGGTGTCGGCGCTGCGGCGGAACTCTCTGC
>CAZZKI010000165.1:0-3935 GCA_964654785.1 uncultured Solirubrobacteraceae bacterium | reverse complement strand
GAGTTGCGAGGAGACGGTCAGAAAGGTCCGGAACTGCGGCGGCAATCTCGCCGTAGCGCATGTCCCTCTCCATCAGAACGCTGACGATTGCGCCAGTCCAGCGGCGGCCGATCAGCTCGACTGCTTCTTGGTAGACAGTGCAACAGACGACTTGGTCGTCGGCTGCTACTTCTCGGGCTGCCTCTGTAATTCCCATGACTCCCTTGAGGATAGTGCTATCGGGCGCCAAGCCCAAGAATTTGACGGGGGGACCTCATGCTTGGCCGCTTGTCAACGCAGCCAGGAACATCACAACCGAGAGTCCAACAGCCCACTTGGCGAGCATCGCTGGTTCTCGCGTCTTCGCCGAACGGACATATTCCTCGCGAGTGCTCCTTGCCGAATCAATGCTGATGACTTCAGCGCCTGGAGCCCACTCGTCATCATCAACCGAATGGAGCGGCCGTCGCCTGTTTGGCGGCTCCTCTTCAACAGGAACTACATGCAGTGGCCTGGAGCGCGCGGTGTTGGTCCGGTTGGACATGCTGCCATGGTGGACTCAAGCCCGGACGGAAACCCACGCATTAGCAGGGACTTAGAGTTCGTCGACCTTGCGGTCAGCCCACGGCATCGCTTCGAGGCGGTCATCTGGGATCTCCTCACCGCTGACGACGGAAATCCCGTATGTGCCGTCGCGGAGGCGCTGCTCTGCAGCGCCGATCAGTTCCAGTTCACGCCTCAGACGCTCAGCCAAGGCTGAATCAGTCTCAAATTGGGTAAGCGACGCCGCACGGTCTTCAGGCTCCATCTCGCCACCAACTGTTCCGTTCTCTTCCGTTTCGGAGAGAAGGCTCTCTAGAGAGTTTTCAACCCTTGCCCGTTCACGAGCGAGTAGGTCCGCTGCGTGTTCAGGATCCACTTGGGATCAGGGGTTGGCGTAGCCGGCGGTCGCAGCTACGAAGGCTGCGATGTCCTTCGCCTGCTGACCCTGCGTGATCAGTGCTGGCATGTTGCCATTGCCACGCTGGATGCCGTTGATGATCGTGCTGTACACGTACTCGTAACGGCCGGTGTAGTTCTTGACTGCCGCGGCTGGAGTGGCGGCAGGCTGAGGCGCAAGCTGAACATCAAGATTCGGACCTACGCGGCCCTGAGCGTTTGCTGAGGCAAGGCGGTGGCAACCGGCACACATCTCACCGAAGAGAGCTTGCCCCTTCTTCTGGTTGGCGGTAAGCGCAATTCCTTCGCCGCGGACAACATCGTTGTTGTAGGAGTCGGCGATCGCCCAAGCTGGGATCGCAAGGCCAATCACTCCGTAGATAAAGCCGAATGTGAGGATCAGGCGGGTGCGGGCAGCCGGTGATGTTGGTCCGGTTGAACCCTTACGCCCCTTGAGCAGTGAGAACAGCAGCGTTCCGACGGCAAGGACGATCCAGCAGAGTGCGAATGTGTAGATTGCGATCACGGCGGGAAGCCTACCGTCCACGGCGGCCTGACGACGCGCGACGCAGGCCCCCAGCCGCAATTACAGGCACATCTGGCGCATCTGCACTGTCTTTGTCGAACAAATCGCGGACTGGGGCCTTGCCTGAGAGGGACTGCGAAAGCGGCCTTACAGAGTCCACAAGGACTGACATTCCGCCCCCTGCAGCTGCTGGCCGCTCAAGCATTCCCTCAATAACCAACAGTGGTTCGGACCTCAACAGGAGCCGGTTTTGTTCGTACACGCGAGGTTTGATCACAGCGTTGATCGTCCCGGTCTCGTCCTCCAACAGAAGGAAGACGATTCCGCCAGCGGTGCTCGGGCGTTGCCGGGCAACAACAAGCCCCGCTACAGAGCACTTGGTTCGGTGCTTCAAATCGGCCAACTCTGCAGCTGTGGCTGTCTTGGGTGGCAGCAGGTGGCGAACAATCCCAACTGGGTTGCCGTCAATCGCAACTCCAGTTGTCGAATAGTCCGCCATCGCCTTCCCCCAACTGTCCATGCCAGGCAGTTTGGGGGCTTCAACTGGAAGCGGCAAAGCCAGCTGGGCGCCGCCTGCCTCAGTGGACATAGTCGCCGCCACACCCAATTCCCATAGAGCAGCGCGCCGAGAGCCGCTCAAGCCATCGCAAGCTCCTGACCAAGCAAGAGCTTGCAGCGTCACCGTGCCAGCACCTGAACGGGCAGCTAGGTCGGCAGCGTCACGCCATTCCCCTCCCCGCTCTCGTTCAGCAACGATCGCCTCTCCGCACTCTTTGGCTACACCCTTGACCCTGCCAAGCCCAAGCCGGACAGAGCCGTCCTCCACCGTGCACTCAAAGCGGCTGCGGGCTACATCAACTGGCAGCACTGTGACCCCACGGCGCTGTGCCTCATGGACGAGCGCATCAGGTGGGTAAAAGCCCATCGGCTGTTCGTCAAGCAGAGAGCAGAGGAACTCCGCTGGGTGGTGGACTCGCAGCCAAGTGGATTGGTAGGCAAGCAGACCAAAGGCCGCCGAATGGGCCTTGGGGAAGCCAAAGCCTGAAAAGCCGCGGATCATCTCGAAGATCTCCGCTGCCAGCTCAGGAGTTGCCCCGTGCTTGGCTGCCGCCCCGGCGATGAAGGACTCCCTGTGAGCCTCAACCGCGGCGGAGGACCGCTTCCTGCTCATTGCCCTCCGCAAACTCTCAGCCTCACCAGGAGTGAACCCGGCAAAAGCTGTGGCAACTTCAAGTACTTGGTCTTGGAAGATGATCGTGCCAAGCGTTTCCTTCAGCACTGGCTCAAGCGAAGGGTGCATGTACGCAATTGGAGCGTCTGGGTCTGCCAGTCTGCGGCGGCGGTTAGCGATGTATGGGTTGACTGCCCCACCTTGGATTGGCCCGGGCCTGACTATCGCCACTTGGATCGTGATGTCGTCAAGCGTTTCCGGCTGAGTCCTCAGCAGTGATGACATCTGGGCGCGACTTTCAATCTGGAAGACGCCAGTTGTCTCAGCTTTGCGAATCGCTTCGAAAGTGGGCTTGTCGTCAAGCGGAATCCGCGAGAGGTCAACGCTCTCGCCTCGTGTTTTGTTGATCAAAGTCACGCAGCGTTCAACTGCAGAGAGCATGCCCAAGCCAAGCAGATCAATTTTGAGGAATCCAGCATCTGAACAGGAGTCCTTATCCCACTGGACGATTCGCCTGCCTTCCATCGCTGAAGGAACAACTGGGCAGCAATCGGTGAGCGGCTCAGTGGCGACGACCATCCCACCAGGGTGTTGGGCCATATGGCGTGGCAAGCCATGCGCTTCAGCCGCAAGCCGCACCAGCCAGCGCCAACGGGGGTTGGCGGCAGCGCCGGGGCCAAGCGCAGTCTCTACATCTCGCTCAACCTTGCGGCCTGACCACCCTTCCGATGACTTGGCAACACGCTCAATCTCAGCCGATGGCAAGCCAAGCGCAGCTCCGAGGTTGCGGATCGCCCCACGGGCCCTGTAGGTCGGGAACATGCAAACAAGGGCAGTCCGGTCCTCACCCCAGCGGGCATGAACGCGAGGGATCAACTTGGTTCTGATGTCCCGAGGGAAGTCAAGGTCAATGTCCGGGACGGAAGTCAGTTCATCGTTAAGAAACCTGCCAAGGCAAAGCTTCCCTGCAACTGGGTCAATGTGAGAGAGGCCGGTGAGGTAGCAGACGATCGAAGAGACCGAGGAGCCTCTGCCTCGCCCCGGTGGGAGAACTGCCCTGGCCATGTCAGGACCTCGCACTTCGGCGGCAACCTCACGCGCGAGTTCAAGCATGTCTCGGTGGAGCAGAAAGAAGCCTGAAAGGCCGAGCGAATCAATCACTCTCAGTTCCTCGTGGAGGCGAGCCCTCGCTTCCGAGTTGAGGCCTGCCCCGTCACTGCCCGGCCCATAGCGGCCATCAAACGCTGAGTTGCAGACCTCGGCCAGTTCACGCGTGGCATCAGCGTCGCCTTCACGGGGGTGGCGGTAGCCAAGGTCTTG
>CAZZKI010000164.1:0-3946 GCA_964654785.1 uncultured Solirubrobacteraceae bacterium | reverse complement strand
GGGTCAGGCCGCCGGCACCAAGGGCGCTGAGGCGCCTGCGGTGGGTAAGGCCTGCAAGTGAGTTGACCTGATCCATGAACTGGCTGAGCTGTGAGGAGCCAAAGAACTCCTTGAGCGCTGCCACGACTGGACGGATGTTGACGATTGACTGCGGCGTGATCGCGTCGCGGTCCTCAGTGGTGAGGCGCTCACGGATGACGCGCTCCATGCGGTAAAGGCCAACGCGGAATGCGTCCTGGATGAGCTCGCCAACGGTGCGGAGACGGCGGTTGCCGAAGTGCTCGTATTCGTCAAGCATGTGGGCGATCGGCTCACGCGGGTATGAGATTGCCTCTGCCGCGTAGTCCTTGATCTCCTCTTCCGGATGCTCTGGCATGCCGAGCTCACGTGGGAGGGCAACAAGCTCGTTGAGCAAGTTGAGGATGTCCTCTTGGTCGAGCGTGCGGTCCTCGAGGTCAGCGTCGCGACCAAGGCGTGCGTTGACCTTGTAGCGGCCGACCCGTGAAAGGTCGTAACGCTTCGGATCAAAGAACATGCCGTTAAGGAGAGCCTCGGCTGCGTCAAGGGTCGGTGGCTCACCGGGGCGCTGCTTGCGGAAGAGCTCAATGAGAGCGTCCTCGCGGATCTGGCGTGGCTCGCTGATGATCACAAGGTCCTCTTCGAGGGTTGCGATCTGCGCGATCAGGTCACGCTCCTTCTGCTCGAGGTCAGCAACGGCCTTGTCAGCCTTCTTGCCCTGTGGCGTGCCGGACTCGGCCTTCTTGGCTTCAGCCTTTGCCTTCTTGATGTCTGACTTGACAGTGTCGAGATCTGAAGAGGCCTGCGCCATCTCCTCTTGCACTGTCTCCTCGAGAGCAAGCGCCTTCTGAGTCCACTCGCGACTCTCAGCGGCTGTCCAAGTTCCACCCTTCTCTGCGTCGGCAAGGGAGTCAACAAGGTGCTTAAGGCCTTGGATGCTCTTGTCCTTGGTGCCACGCGTCTTGGCCCACTCAGCTGCCCTGACCGTCCAATCAGGGTGACCAACTGTGTCGCCGTCAAGCGTGTTGCGGATGTAGAGGGAATCGTTCGTCAGCTTGCGGATCTGCTCGTCAATCGAGTGACCCATAGCGCGGAGGAGGACCGATACGGGCAGCTTGCGCTTGCGGTCAATGCGTACGAAGACCTTGCCCTTCTTGTCGATCTCAAGCTCAAGCCATGAACCACGAGAAGGCATCAGGTTCGCGATGAAGACCTGCTTCTCGGGATCCTTTGGCTCCATCACATAGGCGCCCGGTGAACGGACGAGCTGGGTGACAACAACACGCTCAGTGCCGTTGATGATGAATGTGCCGCGAGGCGTCATCCATGGGAACTCGCCCATGAAGACTTCCTGCTCACGGATTTCGCCGGTCTCAGTGTCCACGAAGCGAACGTCAACTGAGAGTGGGCGGAAGTAGGTCTTGGAGGCCTTGCGGCACTCGTCAATTGACTCAGGTGGCTCGCCGAAGCGGAACTCGCCGAACTCAACGGCAAGCGTGCCGTCGTAGGACTCGATTGGTGAGATGTCCTTGATCGTCTCGAAGAGGCCACCGCCTGCTTCCGGAACGACCAGCCAGTCGAAGAAGGACTTCTTCTGGACGTCGATGAGGTTAGGAACTACTTGATCCTGAGTGAGACGCGCAAATGAACGGCGCGTCCGTGGAGCGATGGGAGCCAACTGGCTGCCTCCTGGCGTGTGGGTTTTTGGACGGAAAGTGCGCACCCGAGATTGCAAGGGCGCGCGCAAGATGATGCTTATGTGACTACCCGCGTGGCGGGCTGGTCAGCGCTCACGGACCCCATCACGCCCTTATTTCGTTGGGAAACAAGGTGCTGATGGCTGCGACTATCGGCAGACCGACCTATGAGGATAGCGCCTCTTGGGCCAGTCTGCCGATTCGCAAGAACTACTTGAGCTCGACGGTACCGCCGGCTTCTTCGATTTCGGCCTTGAGCTTCTCGGCCTCTTCGCGCTCAATGCCTTCCTTGACGGGCTGAGGAGCGTCGTCAACGACTGCCTTGGCTTCCTTCAGACCAAGGCCAGTTGCCGCGCGGACAACCTTGATGACCTGGATCTTCTTGTCGCCGCCGCCGGTGAGGATCACGTCAACCGTGCCGCCCTCATCTGCGCCGCCTTCGTCACCGCCACCGCCGCCGCCACCGGCTGCTGGTGCAGCTGCTGCGACTGCGGTTGCTGAAACACCGAACTCCTCTTCGAGAGCCTTGATGCGCTCAGCGAGCTCGAGCACTGAAATGCCCTTGAGCTCTTCAATCCACTCTTCTGTGGTTGCCATTTATGGCCTCCTTCTCTACTCGGCGTCGGCTTCTTCAGAGCCGTCGCCATCGTCGTCATTGTCTGCGGATTCGTCACCATCTTCGGCGGCGTCATCCGCAGACGCCGTCTCTTCGGGAGCCTCTTCAGCGGCAGGAGCTTCCTCCGCCGCGGGCTCCCCATCACCTGCATCGTCAGCTGGCGCTTCTTCAGCGGCAGCTTCCTCTGCTGGGGAATCTTCTGCTGGAGCCTCGGCCTCTGCTGCTGGCTCCTCTGCTGGAGCCTCCTCGGCCGCTGCTTCCTCTGCTGGAGCCTCTTCAGCTGCTGGCTCCTCAGCGGGTGCATCGCCGCCGACAAGACCCTGATCGCGGATCTGGCCGAGCTGACTTGCAAGCCCACCGATGAAGCCGCCGAGCGTCCGCACCACGCCGCCGAGAGGCGCCGCAGTAAGGCCGACCAGCTGGCCGATGAGTACCTGGCGTGAAGGAAGCTTCGCAAGAGCCTTGATCTCATCAACTGAGATCGCGCGCCCTGACATTGTGCCGCCCTTGAAGTCGAGGATCTCGTACTCCTTCTGAGCGGCAGAAAGTGCCTTCGCGGCCAGTGCAGCATCACCACGCACGAAGGCGATCGCCGTCGGGCCTACGAGGAACTCATCGAGATCCTCAGTACCCGCAGCTGCTGCCGCGCGCTTGGTAAGTGTGTTCTTGACGACTCGCAGGCTGGTGTCAGCTTCGCGGAGCTTCCCGCGCAACTCTGCCGCCTGCGGCACCGTCATTCCTCGGTAGTCGACGACGAAGATCGCCTCCGACTCCTGAATGTCGGTCGTGATCTCTTCGATCGCGACGTTCTTTTGTTCCTTGTTCATCCTTTTCCTCTCTCAAAAAGCGAACCGCCCGCGTGACGCGGGCGGTATCGAAACCTCAGGCGAGCCATCAGCCCGTCTGGTGTGTCTTGCCGTCCCGTCACCTCTCCGGGACTTGCTCCTTACGGATGCCCGGGGTCAATGGCGCGGTTGGTGCGCTGTTGAAACTTGTTAGCCCTCTTCCGTGGGCTCCACTTCTTCAGCAGCCTCTTCGGCTGTTTCTTCGACAACTGCTTCCTCTACGACTTCCTCGTCAGCAACCTGCTCTTCCACGGGAGCCTCGGCTACTGGAGCTTCCTCAACAACTTGCTCCTCTGCTGGGGCCTCGGCTGCTGGAGCCTCTTCGGCTACCGCTGCAGGTGCGGCTGGCGCACCAGGGGCTGCTGATTCACCAGCGTCAGGAGTGACCTTGACGCCAGGACCCATGGTTGAGGCAACTGTTACCGAGTGGATGTAGCGGCCCTTTGCAGCAGAAGGCTTGGCGCGATGGATCTCGTCCAATACAGCGTTGAGGTTCTCAACCAGGTCTGAATCAGGGAAACCGATGCGGCCGACCACGACATGCACAATGCCAGTCTTGTCAGTGCGGTATTCGACCTTGCCTGACTTCGACTCGCCTACTGCCTTTGCGATGTCCATTGTCACAGTGCCAACCTTCGGGTTAGGCATCTTTCCTGAGGGCCCGAGCACCTTGCCCAAGCGACCAACGACTGGCATCAGGTCTGGGGTTGCGATAACCACATCAAAGTCGGTGAATCCCTCTTCGATCTTCTTTGCGAGGTCGTCGCCGC
>CAZZKI010000163.1:0-3952 GCA_964654785.1 uncultured Solirubrobacteraceae bacterium | reverse complement strand
TTTGGCCTGTGATGAATGAGGCTTCGTCGCTGGCGAGGAAGGCGATCGTGGAAGCGACCTCGGCTACCTCTCCGGCCCGCCCCATAACAGTTGCGTCGATCATTCCCTGCTTCATTCGCTTGCCGACATCACCGTAGATCTCAGCTGCAGCGTTGAGCAATGGCGTTTCGATTGGCCCAGGGGCAACGGCGTTACAGCGCACTCCGTATCGGGCTGCTTCCTTCGCGATTGCCCGAGTGAATCCGATTACACCCGCCTTGGCTGCGCTGTAGCTCGCGTTACCCGGAGATCCAGCCCGCCCAGCCTCGCTCGCCACGTTGACGATTGCGCCGGTGCGGCGCTCCTGCATTGACCCAAGCACGGCGTGGGTGAAGTTCATTGTGCCCATCAAGTTGATGCCAATTACGACATCCCACATTTCAGGTGTCGTCTTGACGAAGAAACCTGGAAGGTCGGTACCAGCGTTGTTGACGAGAACATCGATCGGACCGATCTGACCAACTACGTCCTCAACGGCAGCCTTCGACGCTGCAGCGTCGGAGACATCCGCCTGAACAAACACGCCGCCAAGGTCGGCCGCGACTGCCTGCCCATTCTCGGGGTTGGTGTCTGCAATTGCGACCTTGGCGCCTTCGGCGGCAAGTCGAGCAGCGGTTTCCGCGCCAATGCCTGACGCTCCGCCCGTGATCAGTGCTGTCCTGCCTTCGAATCGGTTCATGCTGGAAAGCCTATACTGCGGCCTCATGGCTGACTCAATCGCGATCATCGGTGGCACTGGCGCACTCGGCAAGGGACTTGCCGCACGACTCGCTGCCGCAGGCAAGACAGTTGTGATCGGCTCGCGCGACGCTGGGCGCGCAAGCGAGGCAGCCGCAACCATTGGCAGCTCTGTCACCGGTGCAGCTAACCCGGAGGCCGCGGCCTCTTCAAAGCTCGTCTTCCTCTGCGTGCCTTTCTCCTCTCAGGCAGCAACTCTGAAGGAGATCAAGGAATCACTGAGCGAGGGAACCATTCTTGTTGACGCGACTGTTCCGCTCGCAACCAACGTAGGCGGGGCGCCAACCAGAACGCTTGGGGTACCCCAAGGTTCAGCTGGCCAGCAAGCCGAGGCGCTGGTTCCCAAGGGGGTCACAGTCGTTTCAGGCCTTCACACGGTGAGCGCGGACCTCCTCGGCGACCTTGAACACGACCTTGATGAGGACACGCTCCTCTGCTCAAACGATCGCGAGGCAATCGCCTCAGTTGCTGAAGTTCTCTCCGTCATTCCTGGGCTGCGCCCTGTTGACGCGGGCCGGCTGGAGCTTGCTCGCGTCACTGAGCAGATGACTGCCCTGATGATTTCGATCAACATCCGCCACAAGGCGCGGACGGGCGTTCGTGTCACAGGCCTCGGGTCAGACGACTCCTAAGCAGCGCGTAGTTCTCCTCGCTGGTGGTACCGGAGGGGCGAAGCTCGCCCGCGGCTTTCACGAGCTCGACGGTTGCCAACTGACGGTCATTGCCAATACTGGCGACGACATTGATATTTACGAGAGCAAGGTTTGCCCAGACCCAGACCTGGTCACCTTCCACCTGGCCGACATGATCAACGAGAGAGGCTGGGGAATTGAAGGTGACACCTTCAACGCGATGGATCAGCTTGAAGCGATTGGGGCCGAATGCTGGTTCCGTCTTGGCGACAAAGACTTGGCTATCTGTCTGGAACGCGCAAGGCTGATCCGGACGGGCATGACATTGACTGAGGCGACGCTTGAGATCACTCAGCCACTGATTGGTGACAGGACTCTCGTGCTGCCGATGTGCGACGAGACTGTGGCCACGGAGATTCAGGTAGATGGCTCAATGGTTCCCTTTCAGGAGTTCATGATTCAAATGAGAGCTGAGGCAGCGATTGAGGACGTGCGTTTTGCCGGGATCGAACGAGCTCAGCCAACCAGCCAGGTCCTTGATGCAGTCGCAGCCGCCGATGTGATCGTCGTTGGCCCTTCCAACCCGGCAATCTCGATTGGCCCCATCCTTGCAGTGCCCGGACTGGCCGATGCCATACTGGCCGCTGGTGCGCCGAAGATCGTCGTGTCACCGCTGGTGGGTGGAGAGGTCATCAAAGGCCCGACGGAGGCGTTTATGGAAGCAGCCGGGGTTGAACTCTCCCCCGGCGGAATTGCCTCCCACTACACGGCCGCAGGGGTGTGCGATGGACTGGTGGCAGACGTCGAGACCGACGTTGCGCCAACCAAGGTGACCAATGTGCTGATGGACTCGCTCGAGGCCAAGGTTCGCTTGGCCGGCGAGGTGCTTGAGTTTGCCGAGGAGTTGCAGCAATGACCTTCGCAGTGCTTCCGATGAAGTCACCGGGAACCGGCAAGACTCGCCTTGACGGGCACTTCTCCGAAGGGGAACGAGCAGCTCTGGCATCAGCCATGTTCTCTGATGTCTTGATCGCCCTCAGCAGAGCAACTCGCCTTGAAGGCGTCCTCGTCGTGAGTGCAGACGCAGAGGTGGCGCGTGTGGCGGGCCTTCACAACGCCGACTGGGTTGACGATGGAAGTGCGACCTCACACAGCGAGGCAGCGTTGGTGGGTATTGCTCGGGCGGTGGCTGAAGGCGCAAACCGGGTCCTTCTGGTGCCGGGCGATTGCCCGGCCATCACTCCAGAGGAGATTGACGAACTAGCCACAACCGACTTGGGAGCAAACTCGGTTGCAGTACTTCCCGACAGGCATGGCACCGGCACAAATGGGCTGCTGCTCACACCTCCGGGAATTATCAACCCCGCATTTGGACCGGGCAGTTGCCAGCGTCATCTCGACCTTGCCAATTCAGCGGGAGCAAACGGCGTAGTAGTTGAGTCAGAGGGGTTCCAGATGGATGTGGACACGCCCGAAGACCTCGAATCACTGTCTGCCTTCCTTCAGGACACGAGGGGCGCGGCAGCAAACACTCGGGGGCTCCTGCGGCAGCGAGAAGCTCTAAACAATGGCTGACCTCTCGTTCTCAGTTCGGTCCCTCCCGCCCTCCCGCGAAGTGAGGGAGGGCGACAGCATCGCGGAGCTCATCCTCGAAGCCGCCAATGGCCAACTCCGCGGAGACGACGTGGTCGTCATCTCGCACAAGGTTGTCTCCAAAGCTGAAGGCAGCGTCGTTGACCTCGCGAGCGTGACACCCGGTGAACAAGCGGTCGCCATCGCTACTGACCAGGGACGGGATCCAAGGCATGTGCAGGTGATTCTTGATCAGTCAACCGAAGTACTCCGAGCGGAGCACGGTGTCTTGATCTGCGTTACCCACCACGGCTTTGTCTGTGCAAACGCTGGCGTTGATGAATCCAACTTGGCTGAGCCTGGCCACGCTCTGACGCTTCCCGCGGACCCCGACGGCTCGGCTCGGACAATTCGGGCGGGACTCGCGGAGGCGTTGGGTCTCAGTCCCGCTGTCTTAATTGCCGACTCTTTTGGGCGAGCTTGGCGATTTGGTCAGGTGGATGTGGCTATCGGTTGCGCAGGACTCAACCCGCTGGACGATTGGCGCGGCAGGAGCGACCGTAATGGCCGAAAGTTAGAGGCCACAGAGCTGGCAGTAGGTGACTCAATCGCTGCCGCAGCCGACCTTGCTCGCGGCAAGGACTCTGGGCAGCCGTTTGTTGTCGTCAGTGGGCTTGGGCGCTTCGTTAGTGAAGCCGATGGCTCTGGCGCAGCAGCACTGCTGCGCCCTGCAAACCAAGACCTTTTTCGCAGGTAGCGTCCCTCAAGCTGCGACTGCAAACTGATGAGTCCACTCAGCCCACTCGGGCATTGGGAGTGGGTACTCGCGCACAACTTCGTAAAGGGTTGTCCTCTCAGCGGCAGGTCGGCCAACTGAGTGGGCCGCAGCAACCAGATCCTCCGGGTCACGGCGCGTCCCGTGTGCGCCGCCAGCCATCCGGGTGATTGACTCTTCCATCCGGGTGCCTCCG
>CAZZKI010000162.1:0-3967 GCA_964654785.1 uncultured Solirubrobacteraceae bacterium | reverse complement strand
TCCAAGGCTCCCAGCGGATCGTGGACTGGGCCAAGGCCAACCCGGCCTGACGGCCTGAGGTCCGCCATTGGCGGACCGCGCTCAGCCTCAAGGCCGCTACTCGCCTATCCTCGGGAACCAATGTCGTTCCCGTCTGTCCGCCCCCGCAGGTTGCGTCGCACTGAGGCGCTGCGCTCGCTTTTCCGCGAGACCAACGTTGCCGCGCGCGATCTAATCGCTCCAGTCTTTATTCACGAGGGCAGCGGAGATGTTGCGATCGACGGAATGCCTGGAGTTTTCCGTCACGACCTCGACGGCGCTGCTCGCTTTGCCGCCGATGCAGCAGAAGCCGGAGTCGGGGGACTCTTGGTGTTCGGCGTTCCCAGCACCAAGGATTCAGAGGGCAGCGGAGCTTGGGCTGACGACGGGATTGTTCAACGGTCGCTGCAGAGGCTTCGCTCTGAGGTTGGCGATCGCCTCGTGTTGATCGCAGATACTTGCCTCTGCGCCTACACCGACCATGGCCACTGCGGAGCGCTCAATGCGCACGGTGGAGTGGACAACGATGCGACTTTGCCACTCCTTGCGCGAACGGCTGTCTCGCAAGCTCAGGCTGGTGCCGACATCGTCGCACCCAGCGACATGATGGACGGCCGGGTAGCCGCGATCCGAGCCGGGCTTGACGAGCAATCACTCGCCGACACAGCCATCATGTCCTACAGCGTGAAACATGCCTCTGCTTTCTACGGACCATTCCGAGAAGCGGCAGATTCAGCACCCGGTAAGGGCGACCGCCGTGGCTACCAAATGGACTCAGCGAACCGCGAAGAGGCCCTTCGCGAGGCTTGGCTCGATGTGGAAGAAGGCGCTGACGCGTTGATCGTTAAGCCGGCTATGCCGGCCTTGGACTTGATTCGGGATGTGAGCGCGGAGGTGCCTATTCCAGTTTGCGGCTACGCCGTGAGCGGTGAATACGCCATGATCGAGTCAGCCGCAGAGCACGGCCGGCTTGATCGGCAGGCGGCAGTCCTCGAATCTCTCACCGCGATTCGCAGGGCAGGAGCAAAGAACGTGATCACTTACCACGCAACGGAGGCAGCAAAGTGGCTGGGCGACCAGTAGCGAAGCCAAAGACGAGAAGCCGGAAGGACGGGTCTGCCGTCCCGTTGGACGACCTTGATCGCGAGCTCCTCAACCTGATGCAGGGCAAGTTCCCGATCGCGCCGCGACCCTACGAGGCTGTTGCCAAGGAAGCAGGTGTCACAGAGGACGAAGTGCTCACTCGCGTTGAGCGTTTGATCAAAGAGCGAATCATTCGTCAGGTCACGCCGATTTTCGACACTAGGGCCCTCGGCTTTGAGTCCATGCTTGTTGCAGCAAAGGTAGACCCGGAGAATCCACACCGTGCGGCCAAGGTGATCAACGCTCACCCAGGAGTTACTCACAACTACCTGCGTGACAACGACTTCAACATGTGGTTCACCATCGCCACGACACCCGACTCGAAGCTCGGCCTTCAGGGAACTCTTGATGTGATCGCAGAGGAAGCGGGCGCTACGTCAGTGCGTGCACTTCCCACACTGAATCTGTTCAAGATCCGAATGGACCTAGAGATGAAGGGCGGCACGGAGGCACTCGCTACTCCTCAAGCTGAAGCTGTGAAGCCTGCCGAGGTAGTCGCGGTGGATTACGACGACTTTGATGTGGCAGTGATTCGCGCTCTTCAAGGGGACATGCCGGTAATCCCCGAGCCATACGCACCCGCCGCCGCAGAGGTTGGTGTGTCCCAGGAGAAGTTCTTGGAGCACCTCGAGGGGATGAAGGAGAGAGGCCTCCTCCGACGTGTTGCAGCGATCCTGTTCCACCGTCGCGCGGGATTCAGCGCAAACGGGATGGGAGTCTGGAAGGTCCCAGAGGACAAGGTTCTCGAGATCGGAGGCCGCATGGCGAGCTTCCGCGGGATTTCGCACTGCTACGAGCGCCCCACCTACCCGGACTGGCCGTATGCGCTGTTCACAATGGCTCACGGGCGTTCAAAGGAGGAGTGCGATGCAATCCTCGAAGCGATCGCTGAGGACACTGGCATCCACGAACGATCAGTTCTGTACTCCTCGACGGAGTTCAAGAAAATTCGGATGCTCTACTTCACCGGCGAGTTCGAGCAGTGGGAGGCTGAACATTCGAACGGGTAACCATCCGTAATTCGAACTGTTCAAACTCCGCCCTATGACTACCGGCCTCGACGACTCCAAGTCCAACGCTCTCTACGACCGTGCGCTGGCGGTCATGCCAGGTGGAGTGAACTCGCCAGTTAGGGCGATGCGGTCAATCGGTCGCGATCCGCTCTTTATTGACAGAGGCCAAGGCTGCGAGATCACCGATGTGGACGGCAACTCCTTCATTGACTACGTCTGCTCATGGGGCCCGTTGATCCTCGGGCACGCGCACCCTGCTGTTGTTGAAGCAGTCCAGGCACAACTTGAGAAAGGGTCAACCTTCGGAGCCCCGACCGAACTTGAAGTTGAACTCGCAGAAGAGGTTTCCCGACGCTTGCCGTCCGTCGAGATGCTGCGTATGACGTCGTCGGGTACCGAGGCTGCGATGAGCACCGTCAGGCTTGCCCGGGCCGTAACCGGCCGCGAGCCAGTTCTAAAATTTGCGGGCGCCTACCACGGCCATGTAGACGGACTCCTCGCTGAGGCAGGTTCGGGCCTCGCGACCGCGGGCATCCCAGGCAGCCCTGGAGTTCCAGCTGCAGCAGCAGCGGCCACGATCATCGTTCCCTGGAACGACGTTGACGCGGTGGCTTCAGCGTGCGCGAGTCATCAGTTTGCGGCGATCCTTGCCGAGCCAGTGCCGGCGAACATGGGAGTTGTGCCGCCAGCGCCCGGGTTCCTTGAGCTTCTTCGTGAGATGGCAGACACCAACGGCGCGGTTCTCGTTTTCGATGAAGTCATCAGTGGCTTCCGAGTTTCACCAGGTGGAGCCCAGGAGTTGTTTGGAGTTCAACCTGACATGACCGTGTTCGGGAAGATTGTCGGCGGCGGGCTTCCTGCAGCCGCTTACGGCGGGAAGCGTGAGCTGATGGAGAACATTGCTCCAGCAGGTGACGTCTACCAAGCCGGGACTCTCTCAGGGAACCCTTTGGCAGTCGCTGCTGGGCTAGCCACACTCGGCCAGTTGGACGAGGATGCCTATCTAAGGCTCGCCGCAACAACCGAGCGCCTCGCCGAAGGCATGCGAGCGGCAGCCGGTGATCACCCAGTTCAGGTTGCCACTCAGCCGGGCTTGATGACGGTGTTCTTCTCAGAGGAGCCAGTTACCAACTACGAACAGGCTCAAGCTTGCGACAAGGACAGCCACGCAGCTTGGTGCCGGGCCTTGCTCGCGCGCGGGGTCTACCCGCCACCATCTCAGTTCGAGGCTTGGTTCCCCTCGCTTGCGCACGACGATGAGGTCATTGACCGAACCGTCGAGGCTGCGGCTGCAGCTTTTGCCTCTATCGCATGAGCGCCTTCGAAACGATCCACGCTGAGCTTGCGTCAGACGACCCGCTTGTGGCGGCAACTCTTGTTGCGCCAGAAAGCATTGCGATGATCGGCCCGACAGCGACCTTGCATTCGAAGGCGAGCGACAACCTGCTGGTCGGAGTTGAAGCCATCAGGGAAGGGCACCTTCTTCACTGGGGGGAAGGCCGACTGGTCCAGACCTCAGACGAAGACCTTGCTCTGTTGGCTGGCGATCGCCTTTATGCATTGGGACTTGAGAGCGTTGCAGCGACTGGAAGCACAGCGGCAATCGCCGAGCTGAGCAGGCTGATCAAGGCCTCGGCGGCAGCAATGGCAGCGGCATCTGAGGGAGTCTCAGAAGACACGTGGGCTTCAAGTTGCGCAAGAATTAGCGACCTGGACAGTTGACCGGCCTTCGCACCTGTTCCCGCCCGTATAGGATGTGCGACCGAGTCCCAGACCGCCCCAAATATGGCTGA
>CAZZKI010000161.1:0-3998 GCA_964654785.1 uncultured Solirubrobacteraceae bacterium | reverse complement strand
TGCACGCGGTTGCGCTCACCACCAGAGAGGTTGCCGACCTTCTGCTGTTGGTCGCCACCCTTGAAGTTGAACGACGCCACGTAGGCACGGCTGTTGACCTTGCGGTCGCCAACCATGATGTGCTCCTCGCCGCCTGAGATTTCCTCCCAAACATTCTTGTCAGCGTCAAGAGCATCACGCGACTGGTCAACGTAGCCAAGCTCGACTGTCTCGCCAATCTTCAACTCGCCTGAGTCGGGAGTCTCTTGGCCGGTGATCATCCGCATCAGCGTCGTCTTGCCTGCGCCGTTTGGGCCGATCACGCCGACGATCCCACCAGGGGGAAGGGTGAAGGAGAGGTCCTCCATCAGCAACTTGTCGTCGTAACCCTTGGTGATCCCTTCAGCCTCTACAACAACGCCGCCCAGGCGTGGGCCGGCAGGAATGTGGATCTGGACTTTGCCAAGGTCAACGTTTCGGTCCTCGGCAAGCAGGGCCTCGTAACGGTTAAGACGAGCCTTCGGCTTGGCACGGCGCGCGGAGGCGTTCATGCGCACCCACTCAAGCTCTTCCTTCAGCGTCTTCTGGCGGGCGCTCTCTTCCTTCTCCTCTTGGGCGAGTCGCTTCTGCTTCTGCTCAAGCCAACCGGAGTAGTTGCCCTCGTAGGGAATGCCCTTGCCGCGGTCCAACTCAAGGATCCAGCCTGCGACGTTGTCGAGGAAGTAGCGGTCGTGGGTAACAGCAACGATCGTGCCCGGGTACTCGGCAAGGTGTTGCTCAAGCCAGGCGACGGACTCTGCGTCCAAGTGGTTGGTCGGCTCGTCGAGGAGCAGCAGGTCGGGCTTTTTGAGCAGCAGGCGGCAGAGTGCGACACGGCGCTTCTCACCACCGGAGAGCTTGGAGACATCCGCGTCAGATGGAGGCAACCGCAGAGCGTCCATGGCGATCTCAAGGGTGGTGTCCAAATTCCAGCCGTCAACAGCGTCAATCTGTTCCTGAAGGCGGGCGAACTCGTCGGCTGTCTCGTCGGAGTAGTTGGCAGCAAGTTCGTTGAAACGGTCAACGAGGGCCTTGACTTCGCCCATGCCTTCCTGCACATTGCCGAGAACGTCCTTGGACTCGTCAAGCTGAGGCTCCTGCTCGAGGATCCCGACTGTTGCGCCGTCCATCAACTGCGCTTCACCGCGGTAATCGGTGTCAATCCCGGCCATGATCCGCAGCAGGCTTGACTTACCCGAACCGTTGTAGCCGAGCACCCCAATCTTGGCGCCCGGATAGAACGAGAGGTTGATGTCCTCAAAGACAGTCTTGTCTGGAAGGTGGGTCTTTGAGAGACCCTTCATTGTGTAGATGTATTCGCCAGCCATTAGCTGGGGAGCATAGGACGCTCGCGCCCTCTTTGACTGGCCGCTACTCGGTGAGCAGTGAGATCACGTCGCCGCCGTGCCCAGCAATCCGCGGGGCTTCGACTTCGATGCGGTCGCCGTCAGCGCCCACGAGACTCAGCCCAGCCGCAGAGAGTCCACCTAGGTGCTTCGTCGCTGTAGTCGTCGATCTGTCCATCACCGCAAGTGCGGACTCACGAATCTCGTAGTGGCCGATCTTCTGGTGTGCCTCAAAGACATGGATTTGAGTCGCTGTGACTGCGATGATCATCCAAGCTGGCAAGTCAGCCGCGGCTTGGTGCCTCTCACTCCGATTTGTGATCGGATCAAAGATGGCTCCCTCTCCGCCGTGCTTACCTGTCCATTGATCGCCCGCAGGCTCAAACAACCCAGCAGCTTCGACGGGCTCCCCGATTACGTCCTCGGAGATCTTCTTGTAGTCGGTTCCCATGCTTAGCCCTGGCAGGCGGAACTGACTTCGGTTCCGTTTCCGAGGCTCTGCTTGATCTGGTTTGCCTGAGATGCAAACGTCTGGAGCTGCTGAGTCGCGCTCTGCATTGATTCCGTCGGAAGCTGAGCACCGAGCTTTTCGAGGCCTTGGCCAAGCGTTGTCAGCGCGGTGCCCGTTGACTGAAGCTGCTGCTGGCAAGCTCCGGATACTTGGCTTGCAACTGAGTCAATTGTCTTGCCGAAGCTGGCTACGTCAGCTCCGAAGTCTTCGATGATTGGGCCGAAGCAGGCCGTTCCTTGGCCTGAGCCCTTGCATGTGCCAATCTCGATGCCCATTTGCACTGAGTCAGCGTTGATCGCTTGCGAGCCCTGAGTCAGCTGCTGCTGTTGGCTGGCGCTAAGCGTTGAAGATGAGGAGCTTGAGCTGCCGCCGCAGGCTGCGAGTGCCATGGCTGCTGCGGTAAGAGAGAGGGCGAGGGCTGACTTCTTGGCGATCACTTGAGTTTCCTCCTAAGGATTAGGCGGTAATACGGTCTTGCAGGATCGCCAAATTAGCCAACGATTTTGAGTCCGTCAACGCAGCAATTACTTACTTATTGGCCCCTCAATGAACGGCTCGAAATAGCGGTTGCTCATGCCTTTAAGCAATTCGATGTGCCCGAAATCTGGCGGCTGCGCCATGCATGCGGTGCTCAGCGCGCTGCGCAGCATCACAGACGAGACGCGTCCGATCTCTGTCCACCGCTCAAGCGAGATATAGGGGCGGCGCTTGTGGAGGATTGCGCCAACGATTTCGCCTGAGGTCTGGATGATCGCGTCGGCGATTGGCCGGTATGTCTCGTTGATCTGCAGAACTGCCGCAATAGGAGGTCGCTCAGGGCGAGCAAGCCTGTATTGGGCAATGCCATCAATGATTGAGGCTGACTCTGCCCGCCAATCCTCAACGTGGGACATCGGCTCAAAGAGGTTCGCCAGCATCAGGTGAAGGCGGATCTCATTCCTCAGGCAGACCATCGCCACGATCGCTTCCAAGTTGTCGAAGTAGCGGTAGACGGTCGCCACATTCAGGCCAAGCTCATCGGCCACCTTGTTGGTGGTGATGGCGTCCAGGTCACCGGCGCCGAACAGTTCCTCAGTTACGTCAAGGATCTGCTCAACTGTCCTCTGGCCCCGCTTGCCCGTTGGCTGCGTTCGCATCGCTGCTTCCGCTTCGCGTGAGAGTTTGGCCAGGTCCGACTCGACCAAAACCAGTTGCAGGTACTCGGGAACCGATGCGAAGAATTCACACGACTCGGTGAGGTAATCGTCCAGCATGGTGCCGGCCGGATTCTAGATACCTTTGGGGGCTATGGCCGGCGAGATTCTTGACCTTGAACAGTCCCTGCTCCTCTTGGAGCTTGAGGCCCCGTTCGGCAAGCGAGAAGTTCAACTTGCCCGCCGCAAGATGGCCAAGCGCTGGCACCCGGACATCGCGCCAGCCGGAAAGCAACTTGAGCACGAGGCTCACCTTCAGACGATCAACCGCGCGGCCGATCAGCTGGAAGCTTTGGCCGAACAGTCCCGTGGCGGTTCGGTGTCACGGAACGCAGTCCGGGCGAGTGCGGCAGCTGCCCGTAAGGCACGCGAGGAAGCTGGACGCCGCGCCTATGAGGCTGAGCAACGCGCTCGCGAACAGGCCAAGGAGAAGGCTGAGCACGACCCATTTGGTAGCCGCGTTCCCGACCGCTCAGTTGTCCACAGGTATGCCCGCTGCCTTGCCTACCCGGAGTGGGGTGTGGGCAACGTCAACGGCATCTATTTCACTGGCGACGGTGGCCCTAACGACCAATGGGCGCGGGCCACATTCGCAGTCGGGATTCGCACCGTCCCAGCGGGCTCATTGCAGTACGTCGAGTTCGGGACACCGGACGAAGCTGCGGACCGCGTTGAGAGGTTCATGACTGCTGCCGCACATGCACTGGCCGAAGGCGACCCAGAGCTGGCAGCCAAGCGCCTCATCTACGCGCGTAACGCCAAGCCTGACGACCCCGTAGTGCTGCGCCAGTTGGCTGCAGCCTTCCTTCAAGCAACCAACTATGTGGCCGCAGCCCGGGCTGCTCGTGACTGGGTCAAGGTTGAGCCAGATAACCCTGGCGCACACCGCTTCACTGCGCGCATCTACGAAGCAATGGGCTCGTGGGGGCC
>CAZZKI010000160.1:2471-4012 GCA_964654785.1 uncultured Solirubrobacteraceae bacterium | reverse complement strand
ACGACGCTTGCGCCGAACGCTGCCGCGCTTGGCGAGCTTGGCTACCAGTTGAAGAAGGTCAGGCCAATCGACCTCTTCCCGCAGACCCCACACGTTGAGTGTGTGGCCCTGCTCGAACGCGTCTCTTAGAACCTCAGACGATCCTTAAGGATGGGGAGTTATCGCGAGGATCGTGATGCACTTTTTGTCAGGCCCGTAACACCAGAAGACTCGGTAGGCACCGGGCGTGCGATTCTGAACGTAGGCCTCAAAGACCGAGCTGTTCGGCTCGAACGGATGCGGGAGGCTCGTGTACTTGTGGGTCTTCAGGCTGGGATGGCGCGGGTCCTGGCTGAGTAGGGCAATCGTCTTCACAACTTGGTTGTGGAGACCCTCCTGTTTGCTGGACTTGGTTCGCCCACTCTTCTCGCGCGAGGCTGATGCTTTGTCAGCCGCCACCTTGAGTTCGTCATGAGCGGCGATTGCTGAAGGCGTCCAGCGAAGTTCGAAGCTCACTCTGGCTCAGCCGAAGACTCTGAGTCAGCAACAAGTTCCTTCCAGCCTTCCGGGCCGCTGGTGAGCTTGCCTGCCGCAGCCTCTTCGATGCCCTTACGGACTGAGGTAAGCGCCTTCTCGTTTTCCCAAAGCCACGCTTCGTTGGCTGGTACCTGAACGACGTAGCTTGCGATGAAGCCTTGATCGGTTTCCTCAATCCGCACATCGCGGCCAGCAAAGTCCTTGCCGAGGCTCAAACGGCCTTTGTCGTCAATCTTTTTGATCTTTCCTTTGGGCACGAGAACCGTTCCTTCGACGCTGGTGGGAAAATCCCACTTTAGCGATTGGTTCGTTCCAGTGCCAATGCTCTTGGTCCCCATAAGCCATGTAGGGGCGACGCGCCATAGACTCGCCCCCATGAAGGCAGTCGTAACACCCGGCGACGGGACTCTCACAATCGAAGAACGCGAAGCACCGACACCCGCGCCAGGCGAAGTTCTGGTCGCCGTAAAGGCCGCAGGCATGAACGGCGCAGACAGGCTTCAGCGCGCGGGCCTCTATCCAGCACCTCCCGGTGCCCCAGCTGACATCCCAGGCCTTGAGCTTGCCGGTGAAGTTGTTGAGCTTGGCGAAGGCGCCGAGGAAGTGTCGGTAGGCGACCGCGTGATGGCGATCGTTGCAGGTGGTGGCCAAGCTGAGCTAGCGACTGTTCACGCCTCCCACTTGCTGGCAGTGCCAGACAACGTTGACTGGGCGCAGGCAGGGGGCTTTGCTGAGACATTCACCACAGCCCATGACGCAATCGTCTCCCAAGCTGGGATCAAGGCTGGCGAGCGCCTCCTAGTAACTGGTGGCGCTGGCGGTGTTGGCACCGCAGCGATTCAGATCGCCAAGGCAATGGGTGCTGAGGCAGTTGCCAGTGTTCGCAACGAAGGCCTGCGCGACCAAGTTGCAGCACTTGGAGCAACAGTCGTCGCGCCGGGTGAGGAGAAGGAGGCTGGCCTGTTTGACGTCGTGCTCGAACTGGTCGGTGCACCAAACATTCCGGACAACCTTTCAATGCTCAA
>CAZZKI010000160.1:0-2371 GCA_964654785.1 uncultured Solirubrobacteraceae bacterium | reverse complement strand
TTCGCTCTTCGAGTTCCATACCCCGACCGTACGGCCGCTGAGCCACGGCGCAAGGGAAGTTGACCCAACTCCAAGCCGGTCGTTGCATGGGCTTAGGAAGGAGTGAGGCTCTGCAGTTGCCGGACCGAGCTAGGAACGGGGCGGTGCCGGGACGGGGTTGTGGGTCGCCGCCTCGCCGGGCGCGTTGCGAGCGCAGCGAGCGCAGAGCCCGCCGTGGCGGTACCCGCAACGGCTATCCGTTTACGAGATCAGTACGGCGGAAGGTTGGACCACCACGTCCCAAGCTCACGGAACGCGGTCCAGAAGGCCTTCTTATCCGCCTCATCGTCAAGTGACGCGTCAATGTCTGGCACGGTAAGCACGTCGCGGTTAGGGGTGAGCCTCTGGATTACTCCAGGCTCCCAGCGCACCTCCTCCGCGAGTGGCAGACCAAGCTCATTGACAGTGTTAACGACTTCCTCCCCCATCAGGACGAGAATCTTGGGGCGCACGATCTCGATCTCTTCTACGAGTCGTGCAATGCAGTCTGGGTCGGCAAGGCTTGGGTCGCTGACTGGGCACTTGATCACCAGAGTGCCGTAGACGGCGAGGGGGTCAATGTCCAAGCGCTTGAGCGACTTCATCAGCGCGTTACCCGCACGGCCGTAGAAGGCGACGCCCTCTTCGATCTCTGAAGAGCGGGGCGCGTGCTTGACGAGCATGATGTCCGCCTGTGGGTGACCTGATCCAAGGATCGGGCTCATGCTGCCGCGTGGGCAGCTGTTGCAGTCGCGCAGGTCATGCGCGAACTGGTTCAGTTCGCGGATTGCACGCTCAAGGTACTTCTCGCGGATTTCGTCGTCGGTGATGGGCACCGGTTGGGGTTTGGACGCGCGGGTGTCCGGCTCCTTCCCCTGCATCAGGATTTGCGTGCGGCCTTCCTCACACGGCGCTTCCTGCTCGCTTGGCGTGCAGATGCCGGAGTTGCCTTTGTTTGCAGGAATTTCAGGGCCTGAACGAAGAACAATGAGCTCGGAGTCTTTGTTATGTCAGCTTGCCTCAATGACTCTAAAAACTCCTCAGGGCTGTCAAAGTCGCGCATTCTGATTCGCACTGATCCAAGGCCTTGTGCGACGTGTGAGTCGGAGCCTGCGCCAGCTGGCAGGCGGTACTTGGCTGCAAAGCGCACAGCCTCCTCGTTGAACTCGCCGACGGCGATGCGAGCGTTGTAGACCTCAAGCGCGTCAATGTGCTCCAGGTGCTTCAGGAGGTGCTCGTAGTCGGGCACGCTGTGCATCCGATCGAACGGATGCGGCACATACGCAATGCCGCCTTGTTCGTGGATTGCGTCAAGCGTTTCCATCAGCGTCATTCCAGGAGGAATACGTTTGTTGATGAAAAGGCCGATCACCTCACCCTGATCAGCAGTCTTCACTTCCTCGGCGATGATGATCTTGATCCCGTTGGCCTTGGCGGCTGCTTCGTGCGCACCACTGACCTCGTTGTGGTCGGTGACTGCGATCGCTCCAAGGCCCTTGGCGCGAGCTTCAGCAAGCAGTACCTCGACTGGTGTTGCACAGTCGTAGGAGTGGTCGGTGTGCATGTGGAGGTCGACGTCAATCAGCGGACGGTCGGCGAGTCTCTCTGCGATGTCCGGGCGAGCGCGAGTGTCATGGCGACGGCTCACGAGTTCCTCACAGACTGACTCAACCTTGTCGAGCAAAACCTTTGGCTCAATCCGGGCTCGCACGCCTGAAGCCTCAGCACGCCAGCTCTGAGCCTTGCGCTCGTCTGTCAGGACATTGCTGAGCTGCGCTGCAAGCGTCTGGTGGTCGCCAGGCGTGTAGGCGGGGCCTACGCGGCCGTCCTCAAGCAGCAGCTCGTGTACTGGCACAGTCGTCGCGACTGGAATGGCGCCAGCTGCTACTGCCCCGAGCACACCAACTGGCCGCGGGTGCGTTGCAGTGCCACCGACGATCACGATGTCAGCACCGGTGATGAAGTCCTGCTCGTCACCGGGTGAGACTTCGACGATCTCAACTCGGCCAAGAATGTCCTTACCGATCGCGGCTGGTGGTGGCGCGCCCGGCTGCACACCAATCCGAGCAACCCAGTCGAGGTCATGGATTTGGCGCAGGGCTCGCAAGGTCGTGCGGACGGTGCCGCGCTCACTGCCAGCAAGCTGGGCAATCCGTGCGACAGGGTTGTGCGGTGCGGGGTGAACTTCCATGCCCGGCAGTGCGACTTCAACACCTGCTGGCGCTGCGGCTTGAATGGCTGGCACGGCTGTCGCCCAGTCGGCAAGGCAGGCGTCAAGCCGGCCGTAGATTGCGCTGCCAACACGTTTGCCAAGCCCGGACTCTGAGAAGTGAGGGTCAGGGCGGTGGAAGTG
>CAZZKI010000159.1:2805-4021 GCA_964654785.1 uncultured Solirubrobacteraceae bacterium | reverse complement strand
TGATGACTGGCTTGGGGCTACCGTTGGGGCCTGTGCCATAACCCTTGCCTGCAGTCCATGCGATCTGGCTTCCGTCAGGTGTGACGGAGACCGCTGTCGGGTAGGCAGCAGTCGGGATGCGGCCAATAAGGCTGGGAGTCGCACCTGCAACGTCAAGGACAGCGATTGCATCCTCACCGGAGTTCGCAACGTAAAGCTTGTTATTGCGGAGCGCGAGGCCAACCGGCTGTGTACCCCAAGCTGGGCTGCGCCCAACACCGGTCCAAGTAACCGTGAGGTCTGAAAGCTTGACCTTTGCGATTAGGTCGCGGTTTGCCACAGCGACATAGGCGTAGTTCCCATCGGGCGTGACAGCGATGGCGCCTGGATGTGAGTACTTATCGCCTGTTCCATCGCCAGTCTTAGGGCCACCAACACCGGTCTTGACCCAAGTTCCATTGGATGCGTTGATGACATCAAGAGTTCCCTGGACCTCGTCCGTTGCCAGCACCTTGCTGCTGTCAGTCGTAAAGGCAACGTTGCGAGTGAGGCCGCCAAGGTCAAGTCCGACAGACCTGGCTGGAGCTCCGCCACCGGAAATGTCGAGGATCACGACCTTCGCGGCGGGAACTGTCCCACTCGAGCATGTGGCAGCTCCGCTGAGGCAGACATTGCCCTTCAGCAATGCAACTGCGAGCTTGTTGCCATCAGGCGACACTGCGAGGCCGTTAGGCATGGACTGGCCGCCACCTGGGTTGGCAGGGAGGGCGATCGGGTCGCCCTCAGTGGCGGTTCCATTGGAGGCAATTGAATAGACATGAATAACGTCGCCACCGACTCCCTTGACGGTTCCTGCAGGAGTGGTACTTCCCTTGCTCAGGCCGGATACGTAGGCCTTGGTGCCATCTGGCGAGAAGGCAACATTGCCAGTGGATCCAGGCAGCGGTAGGCGCTGACTGATCGTGCCGTCGCTCATCCTCACGATCACGACCTCACTTGGGGTGGACCTCATCCCGAGGGATACCGTCCAGAGGAAGCGTCCGTCTGGGCTTAGCTCGGCACCACCTGGAAACTGGCCGACAGTGGTCTGGCGGCCAGCGGGTGTAATTGCGCGGCCGTTAGCTGTAAGCCCTAGTGATGGGCCAATCCGGCCCGTGGTCTTGGAGACGGTTGTCGCTGCTGTCGAAGTGCCAAGTCCGGCTATTGCGGAGCCGGCGAGTACGAGCGACGATGCGAG
>CAZZKI010000159.1:0-2705 GCA_964654785.1 uncultured Solirubrobacteraceae bacterium | reverse complement strand
CCGCTGACCTCGACTGAAATGAAGACTCCGTCCATGGTCCTAGCCCTTCCTCTCTGCGATTGCCTTCTTGACGAGCTCAGGGATCTCTGAGATCTCCTCAGCCACTGTGATTCCTGCCGCGCCGAGGCGGGCAATCTTCTCTGCGGCTGTGTCTTCCTTGCCCTCAACGATGGTGCCTGCGTGGCCGAAGCTCATGCCTGGCATCTCGTCCATGAAGCGTCCTGCCATGAATGCGACGATTGGCAAGCGGCTGTTGTTCTCTGTCACCCACTTGGCGAGTTCGGCTTCCATACGGCCGCCTGGCTCGGTGTAGATAACGATTGCCTCAGTCTGTTCGTCAGCTTCGAACAGCGGCATCAGCTCTGCGTAAGTTGAGCCGATGATCGCGTCGCCCCCGATTGAGACTGCCGTGGACTGGCCAAGGCCAGCTGCTGTCAGGGTGGAGGACATCTCGGTGGTCATACCGCCAGAGCGCGAGATCACGCCAACGGAACCAGGGGAGTAGGCCTTAGCCGCGTCCTTGGCTGGACCGCCAATGCCACCCATCTTGATCACGTCAGGCACGATCAGGCCAAGACAGTTAGGGCCGATGATGCGAGCGCCATGCAGCGCAGCAAGCTCAACCATCTCCGCGACGTCACCGCGAGGGATGCGCTCAGTGACGATCACGATCAGCTTGATGCCGTTCTCGATCGCCTCAAAGACTGCGTCCTTGGTGAATGCCGGTGGCACAGTTACGACTGAGCCGTCAATCGGGCTGCCGTGGTGCTCAACTGCTTGGGCAACTGTGTCGAATACAGGCACGCCGTGGACCTCGCGGCCCTTACGGCCCGGGGTTACGCCACCAACAACCTTGGCTCCCTTGCCGTAGTCAAGGCACTCGCGGGTGAGGTTCACTGCCTCACGGCCGGTAATGCCCTGAACGATGAATGTTGTGTTCTCGTCTACGAGGATGCTCATGCTGCGCCTCCGATCTTCTCGACCGCGCGACGCGCAGCCTCATGCATTGACACGGAGCGGTCCGCGTACTCGACGCCGTACTTGTCGAGAATCGCGAATCCTTCCTCCTCCCATGCGCCCGGAATACGGAAGATTGCGATCTTCTCGCTCGGGTCCATGTCCAGTTCGAGGCAGGCCTTGATCACGCCACGGGCAACGATGTCCACGCGGGTGTTCGAGACGATGCTCATCATCACTGCGATCTTGTCCACGCCCGGCTTCTGAAGCACTAGCTTGGCAAGGCCACAAGCCTTTTTGACTGACGGGTTGCCGCCAATCTCGCAGTAATTGGCTGGGTCGCCGCCGTGCGCGCGAACTGCGTCGAACAAGGTGAGTGAGCCGCCGCCGGCGCCGATCACGAGGCCAAGGTTGCCGTCGAACTCGGTGACGTTGCCTGCAACGCCACGGTGGTCCATTGCGTCAACTTCTTCGCCTGCTAGCTCAAACGGAGTCGCCTCACGGGCCTCACGAGTTTCCTCATCGCCAACCCCAAGGTCTGCAAGCAGTGCCTTGTGGCGGCCACGGGCTTCGTTCTCCATGTCCATGTGGGCATCAAGAGCAACAAAGCTGCCGTCCTTGAGCTTGCCGAGAGGGTTGATCTCCGCAAGGGTCATGTCCTTCTCGACGAACAGCTTGGCGAGCTTGGTCACAATTGGGACGAGCTTGTTGAGGTCGCTGCCTGTAACACCGGTGGACGCAATTACTTCCTTGGCGATGTAATCGCTGAAAGGAAGGATGTTGCTGAAGTGCCTGCGGCCAACCTTGTCAGGCTGCTCTTCAGCAACCTGCTCAATGTCAATGCCGCCTACTGGCGAGAAGATGATCACTGGCTTCTTGGCAGTGCCATCCCACACAACGCCGACGTAGAACTCTTGGTCAATGTCGGCCTTCGGGTCAACAAGGATGCCGCGTGGCATATGGCCGTTGATCTCAAGCTGGAGAACGTCAGCTGCATGCTTCTCAGCCTCTTCGGGAGTGTCAGCGAACTGGACTCCGCCTGCCTTCATGCGGCCACCTGAGAGCACTTGGCTCTTGATCACCGTTGGGCCGGCGATCCGAGCTGCGATCTCCTTGGCTTCGGCAGCGTCACGGGTGAACCCATAGTCCGTTACCGGAATCCCAGCGCGCTTGACAATCTCACGCGCTTCGTACTCGTAAAACCTCATCTATGACTCCATTCCGTAGAGCTTCGCCATCTCCGGGTCCCGGCTGGCGAGCATCTCAGCGAGGTCAACCATCACCTTGCACTGCTTCCAGGTGGCGTCGTCCTGCATCTTGCCGTCGATCATGTGTACTCCGCGACCGTCTGGGATTGCCTCAATGACCTTCTTTGCGAAAGCAACCTCATCTGGGTCTGGTGAGAAGACCTTCTTGGCGATTGCGATCTGCGCCGGGTGCAATGACCAAGCGCCAACGCAGCCGAGCAGGAACGCTGCGCGGAACTGTGTCTCGCATGCAACAACATCCTTGATGTCACCAAATGGGCCGTAGAACGGGAGAGCACCGACTGAGGTGCAAGCGTCCACCATGCGGGCGATTGAGTAGTGCCAAGGATCCTGCTGGAAGTAGTCACGACCTTCAGTGAAGTCCTCGGTGTTGACCGGGTCGCTGATTGACTGGTAGCCAGGGTGGCCGCCGCCGACGCGGGTGGTCTTCATCCGGCGTGATGCAGCAAGGTCAGCTGGGCCGAAGCTCATGCCTTGGAT
>CAZZKI010000158.1:0-4022 GCA_964654785.1 uncultured Solirubrobacteraceae bacterium | reverse complement strand
GCGTCTTCAACGCGTGTCATTCCGCAGAACTTGATTTGGACGGGCTCATGAGACATTGAACGGATGGTAGTCCGCTTGGCCCTTCCGCCCCGAGTCCGGGAGCAATTGGACGCAAAAACGCCCGCCTAGCTGCGTAGGCGGGCGCCCGCATCAACACGTATTGCTCTGCGTCCTACATCCCTGCCGGGCGGTTACCGAGGGTCACAGTCTTCGTGATCGTCTGGTTGCCTCGCCTCAGCTTGAATTCCATCTTGGTGCCAGGGGCCTTGCCAGCCACAATCACCGCCAGATCATCCGCTGTCTTCACATCTTTGCCGTCCACCCCGATGATCACGTCGCCGCCGATCAGGACTGACTGGCCACTGATCTGAACCTGCTGGTCCCCACCCTTGATGCCGGCCTTGGCGGCTGGACTCCCGGCGGTTACCTGCTGGACAAGAGCTCCGTGATCAGCTGGGAGCTTCAAACCGGAGAGTGAGGCATCAATTGTTTGGGAAGACACGCCAAGCCAGCCTCGTTCAACGCGCTTCCCCTTTGAGATCGTCGGGAGGATCTTCTTCGCGGTGTTGATCGGCACCGCGAACCCGATGCCAACGTTTCCACGTGAACCGCTTCCGCCTGTGTCGATCTGGCTGTTGATGCCGATCACATCGCCAGCAGCGTTGAGAAGAGGCCCACCGCTGTTGCCAGGGTTGATGGCTGCGTCAGTCTGGATCACATCGGTGATCTTGAACCCGTTAGGGGCTGAGATCTCCCGCTGCAAGGCGCTCACAACACCAGTTGTGAGTGTCCGTGCCAAGTTAAATGGGTTGCCGATTGCAACGACTGGGTCGCCAACTTGGACATTGCTCGAATCTCCGAGCTTGAGCGGGTGCAAGTTGATCGACTTGGGATCAACCTTGATCAGAGCAATGTCTGTTGAGGGGTCTTTCCCGACGAGCCTTGCCTGAACGGTCTTCTTGTCGTCGAAGCCCACCTTGATGTCGCTGGCCCCATCAACCACATGGAAGTTGGTCAGGATCAGCCCGTTGTTGTCAATCACAAACCCTGAGCCCGTTGCCTGACCAGACTGGTCTTCTTGGAACCCGAAGGCATCTTGTGTCTTCTGCACAATTGTCGAGGTGATGTAGACAACTCCTGAGGCATCGGACTTGTAGATGTCGCGGGGACTCCGAGCACCCGACGAGTTGGAGACCGTCATCGGCTGGGCGCTGCCCGCCGCTTGCATGACCGTCGTAGATCCAAGCCGAGATCCGCCAACTCCAATCGCGACGGCTACAACTGCTCCGCCTAGGAGACCTGCTGCTGTGAGAGAGAGAATCTGTTTCTTCATGAGCACATCTTGAGAGGCAGACCTCAAGATTTCCTAAGTCCCGGAGAGCAGTTCCCTAACGGCCTCCGTGAGGTCGACGGAACGCATCAGAGACTCCCCGACGAGAACTGCGTCAACGCCAACTCGATCAAGGCGTTCAACCTGGTCGGCGTCACGAATGCCCGACTCCGAAACAACGGTCTTGCCTGCGGGCACATCAGGGAGAAGTTCAAATGTGCGCTCGATGTCAACAGTGAAGTCCTTGAGGTTTCGATTGTTAATCCCGATCAGCGGTGAAGTCATCTCGAGAGCAACTTCAAGTTCCTCAGCGTCGTGAATTTCGATCAGGACGTCCAGCCCAAGCTCATGGGCTTGAGCTTCAAGTTCAAGGAGCTGGCCGGGTTCAAGGGCAGCGACTATCAGGAGGATCGCGTCAGCTCCTGCCTCTGCAGCCTCAAGCAGTTGGTAGCCATCCACAGTGAAGTCCTTGCGGAGGATCGGAAGATCCGTTGACTGCCGGACTGCCTTGAGGTCGTCAAGTGAACCCCCGAACCAGTCCTCCTCCGTCAGGACGCTCAGAGCCGCAGCCCCACCAGCCTCGTAGGCAGCCGTGACCTGAAGGAGGTCCAAGTCCTCTCGGATGGCCCCTGCCGATGGACTCCTACGCTTATGTTCAGCAATCAAGGACATTCCCTGTCGTGAGAGAGCCTCAGCGAAGCGCCTGTCTGGCCTCGCACCCGCCAGAGCAGACTCAAGGTCAGCTGCGGGATTGGTGCTCTTCCTCCGCTCGACCGCTTGCCTCGTGGTCTCGAGGATCTCCTCAAGCCGAGTCATGACTGGCCAAACTCTTGAAGCTTCTTCAAGACTGAGGCAGCTGCACCGGAATCGATTGACTCCTCGGCTACTCGGGCCGCGCGCGCAAAGTCAGCACCGTCGCCTGAAACGAGAATGGCCGCAGCAGCGTTAAGGACAGCCAGATCCCTCGCTGGCCCCTTCTCCCCATCAAGGATCCGCTGGGTAACACCTGCGTTTTCCTCAGGCGAGCCCCCTGCAACATCTTTCAAATCAGCTGCCGCCAAACCGAAGTCACTCGGGCTGAGACGCAACTCCTTTGTCTCCCCTGCACGAACGTCAAGGATCCTCGTTGAGCCACCAATGCTGATCTCGTCAAGGCCGTCGTCGCTGTGGATAACAAGCGCCCGTTCAGTTCCGAGCTCAGCCAACGCTGCCGCAACAACATCCACCTTTGTTGGGTCTCCCACACCGACAACCTGACGTGACGCGCCTGCAGGGTTAGTAAGTGGACCGAGGATGTTGAAAACCGTTCGGGTGCCTAGACCCATCCGCACGGGAACAACGAACCGCGTCGCCGAATGGTGGCCTGGGGCAAACATGAATCCAAACCCAATCGAGTCAATGGACTCAGCGATCTGTTGCGGGTCCAGATTGATCTGCACTCCGAGAGCCTCAAGGACATCAGCCGAGCCAGAACGGCTTGTGGCTGAGCGATTCCCATGTTTTGCCATGTGGACCCCGGCACCAGCTGCGATCAGCGCAGAGGTTGTTGAGACGTTGAACGTAGATGCTCCACCGCCCGTGCCGGCGGTATCAACCAGCGGGCTTGACTTTGGGCTGACCCGCACAGACATGTCACGCATAGTCCGGGCAAGTCCAGCTACCTCGGCGGCAGTCTCACCCTTTGCGCGAAGACCGATCAGAAGCCCGGCAGTCTGCGACTCATTAACTCGCCCTTCCATTACTTCGGCAAGGACAGAAGATGCTGTTGCCGCGTCCAGATCTTGACCGGCGCAGATGGCGTCAATCGCATCAGTCAGATGCTGGTTGGGTCCGATCGGATCGCTCACTGAACTGAAGGATCGCTGGAATTCAAAAAGTTGGCAAGCATGGCGTGACCACATTCGGTCAGGATGGATTCAGGGTGGAATTGCACTCCCTCAACTGGAAGCGAAGGATGCCGTACGCCCATCACGACCCCATCTTCACCCGTCGCGACAACCTCCAACTCGCCTGAGTGTTGAGGGTCAACAACAAGCGAGTGGTAGCGACCCACGGTGATTGACTCAGGTAGTCCCGCATAGACGCCCTTGCCATCGTGAGAGATGACTCCCGTCTTCCCGTGAACGGGCTCGCCGCGGACGACGCTCCCACCAAAAGCCTGCGCCATCGCTTGGTGGCCCAGGCAAACTCCAAGGGTCGGAACTCCAGCTTCAGGGAAAACTCTGACGCACTCCAGCGAGATCCCAGACTCATTTGGCGTGCATGGCCCTGGCGAAACGACAAGCCTGTCGTGTCCCTTTTCAAGCAACTCAGCGGGAGTCGCTTGGTCGTTACGCACCACATCAACAGCGCACCCGAGTTCACCGAGGTACTGGACCAAATTCCAAGTGAATGAGTCGTAGTTGTCAATTACCAAGACTCGCTGAGAGCTCACTGCCAATCTCCTCTGGACGATGCGAGCTCCACTGCCCGCATAACAGCTCTTGCCTTGGCTTCCGATTCAGCAAGCTCGTAGTCCGGAAGTGCGTCGGCGACGGTTCCGCCGCCAGCCTGGATCTGGGCCTTTCCGTCTTTCACAACAACAGTTCGGATGTGGATACAGACATCGAGGTCGCCCGTGTAAGAGAGATAGCCAATTGCACCGCCGTATCCCCCACGCTTGACGGTCTCAAGCTCATCAATGATCTCCATC
>CAZZKI010000157.1:0-4070 GCA_964654785.1 uncultured Solirubrobacteraceae bacterium | reverse complement strand
CGCGACCAATGAGCCGACAGAGCAGACAACAACGACGCAAGCGCGCTGGAGGTAACCCGCTTCTCCGCGTTGGCCTTGTGGTCGTTTGCCTCGGAGTCTTTGCAGTCTCTGGCTGGGTTGCTTGGACTGCGGCCAAATCGCCAGGCATTGACGAGCTCAAGCCAACTGAGCCTGGCGCTGTTTCTGTCGTCTATGCGGCAGATGGATCGCGCCTTGGATTCATCTCCACCGTCATCCTGAGAACGCCAGTCCCCGGGAACCTGATTCCAAAGCAGATGGGCCAGGCCACTGTTGCGATTGAGGACCGCCGCTTCTACCAGCACAAGGGCGTTGACTACGAAGGCATCGTCCGAGCTGCGATGCGTAACGCGACATCAGGAAAGACTTTGCAGGGGGGCTCAACTCTGACAATGCAGCTCGCCCGCAACCTCTACATCCCTGGCGAGAGAAGCCAGAAGTCGTTGGACCGCAAGGTCAAGGAAGCGAAGTGGGCGCTTGAGCTCGAAAGCGAGCATTCGAAGTCCTGGATTCTCGACTCCTACATGAACGATGTGGCGTACGGAACCGTTGGTGGTCAAACGGCAGTCGGAGTTGAAGCGGCGGCCCGGATGTTCTTCGACAAGCAAGCGAAGGACATGACGCTCGCCGAGTGCGCTTTGCTGGCCGGCCTGCCTCAGGCGCCGTCTCAGTACAACCCGTTCAGCAACCCTAAGGATGCGACCAAGCGCCGCAACCAAGTTCTCGATGCGATGGTCAAATCTGGCGACATCACAATTCTTGAGGCCGCCGCTGCCAAGCAGAGCCCGCTTGGCGTGAAGCAAAACAGTTACTTCACTAAGCGTCGCGAGGGCTTCTTCTTTGACTATGTGACGCAGGAGCTGTACCGGAAGTACGGCGTGGCCAAGGTTCGCGAGGGCGGCCTTCGGATTGACACCACGATCGTTCCGAAGCTTCAGGAGGCTGGCCGTGCAGCGATCGCCGGGCAGCTCGGCCAGCCTGGTGACCCTGCCTCGGCACTTGTTTCGATGGACCCGAAGACAGGTGCGATCAAGGCGATGGTCTCGTCAGCTGACTACGGCGAGACGAAGTACAACTACGCCGCCCAAGGCCATCGTCAGCCAGGTTCCACATTCAAGGTGATGGTGCTTGTTGCTGCGCTCCGCAAGGGCATTGACCCTTACTCGACGACCTACCAATCAAAAGAACTAACACCGGGTTGGCTTGACGGCTATCCGTCGTACAGCGTCTCGACGTACTCTCACTCCTACTCGGGCTCGATGGACCTCAAGCAGGCAACCCTCCAGTCCGACAACACCGTTTACGCCCAACTCGATGCCGATGTCGGCCCAGAGCAAGTGCGCCAAACCGCTTACGACATGGGCATTAAAACCAAGCTTGACGCTTTCCCTGCGGAGGGCCTCGGCGGTCTGACAATCGGCGTAAGCCCACTGGAGATGGCCAACGCCTACGCAACGCTTGCCAACGGCGGGGTTCGAGTCGAGCCGGTGGCTATCCGCAAGGTGACCTTCCCCGACGGCCGCTCCGACGACTGGGGCGACGTGAAGGCAACCAAGGTCTTCAGCGACGGAGTTGCCGCAACAGCAACTGACATTCTCGAGGCCAATGTCCAAGGCGGCACTGGCACAGCGGCCTACTACGGCTGCCCAGCAGCTGGCAAGACGGGAACAACCAGCGACTACAAGGACGCATGGTTTGTTGGCTACACGCCGGATACCTCAACCGCCGTCTGGGTTGGTTACCCGAACCCACCGACCTCCATGTATTCGGTGCATGGGGTTACCGTCGCGGGCGGCACGTTCCCAGCTCAGATCTGGCACGACTACATGAGCACCGCCCACGGCAACAAGTGCGACTCGTTCCCGACTCCAAAGGAACCGTTCTCTGGCGAGACTGCGCTGGGCGGCTTTGCCTCCAGCGGCTCAAGCGACTACACCGACTCAACAACCTCGTCCACCGACAAGAAGAAGAACACCAAGGGCAATTACGAGAAGCCTGCACCTAAGCCAAAGCCAGGCGGTGGTGGCACAGGTGGCGGTGGTACCGGCGGTGGCGGCACAGGTGGTGGCGGCACAGGTGGTGGCGGGACAGGTGGCGGTGGTACCGGCGGTGGCGGTGGTGGCGCAACGCCCGGCTAGCCAACCGCACTGCGGCCGCGATGCTGCCGCAGGCTATTGGTACTTTGTGAACGGTTGCGGCAAACGGTCGTAGCCATATGACTGGAGAAAAGTGGCAAAGGAAGAAAAAGTCGAAATGGAGGGCACCGTCACGGAAGCCCTTCCAAATGCGATGTTCCGCGTAGAGCTCGATAACGCCCCCGAAGGCGCCGAGCCTGTGCTTGGTCATGTCGCCGGAAAGATGCGCCGATTCCGTATCCGCATTAACCCGGGCGACCGCGTGAGGGTTGAACTCTCCCCTTACGACCTGACTCGCGCACGGATCGTCTACCGCCACAAGTAGGCGGAGTTCCCGGATGCGCGAGCTCGGACTGCTCGACGCTCTCTGGGAGATCATCACTCCCGTCACCGGCCCAGGCGAACTGGGACCCGGTGACGATGCTGCGCTGGTCCCGCTGGGAGGCGCAGCAGTCGTAAGTGTTGACCAGACAGTCGAAGGCATTCACTTTGACCCAGCTCTCGTTACAGCGGAAGACTTCGGTTGGCGTTCAGTTGCGACCGCCCTGTCGGACCTTGCGGCGATGGGCTGCAAGCCGACAGCGGTGTTGATCGCCCTCAGTTACCCGAACACCACAACCTCCGAGGACCTCAGGGCGTTCGCGGTCGGCGCAGACGCCGCAGCAATCCAAGCTGGTGCCAAGATCTTCGGTGGTGATATATCGGCAGGGCCGGTGCTCTCAGCGGCCGTGACTGTCATCGGAGAGCAGCCTCCAGACGGAACCGCGATCCGAAGGTCCGGCGCTACCGTTGGTGACCTAGTCGGAGTCACTGGAACACTTGGCGCGTCAGCCGGAGGGTTGGAACTTCTGAGAGCGAACCCCGATGACCCTGACGGCCATCGGTACCGCAGGCCCACTGCTCTCTTGGCCGAAGGGATCGCGCTCGGAGGTGCAGGAGTTACATCAATGATCGACGTCTCGGACGGAGTTGCAACCGACGCTGGGCACCTTGGGCGGGCAAGTAATGCACGCCTCGAAATTGACCTTCAGCGAATCCCCATTGACCCAGTCTGTGAGCGAGCTGCCCAACTCCTAGGCAGGGACCCTTCGGAGATAGCTGTAACTGGTGGCGAGGATTTCGAGTTGCTGTTCACCGCGCCCGTTCCGAAGACCAAGGGAATCGAGCGCGCGGCGGGTAGGCCTATCACTTGGATCGGTGAGGTCGTTTCCGGCGAGCCAGGAACAAACCTTGCCGACGCTGGTCTAAGCGGCTGGCAACACTGACGCCGTCAGCGGCGATCAAGCATTGACTCGGTGCCCCCGAGCGAGCCGGGGCCGGCGTAGCTCAGCGGTCCGCGCGTGACGAAGTCCGTGGGGCCAGCGACATGACCGCGCAGGATCAGCACCAGCGCGCCGACAAAGAGGCCGGCCAGGAAGGTGGTCACGACACCACCGACAATGCCAACGGCGCCGCCCGAGAACTGCAGAGCAAGGGCCCAGACAAGAGCGAAGGGACCCATTCCAAAGGCGATCGCCAAAGCAACCAAGGCCACTGCAAGCGGTACGAGAGTCGCGACAAGAATCAGGACGGCTGCGCGCTTCCTCATGAACCGAGTCCGGTCTGCAAGCCACGGGGCGATGTGCACAAATGGCAACGCCAGCAGCGCGGTAACCGGCGCCACGAACCAAACTCCCGCGACGGCAATGGAGGCTAGAAGCAGAAGGACCGCTGGAGCAGGCTGACCCGGCGACTCAATCTCGCCGGGCGGCAGCACTGCCGGAACATCCGGCATCGCCCTTGGCCGCATGAAGATCCAACCGAGCATTCCAACCAAGGGCAGGCCGGCCAGCGCAACCCACGAGACTGGAACCGAGCCCACCCGGGCTACAGATGCAGGGACTCCGCTGATGACCCCAGTGACGCCAGCCAAGAGAA
>CAZZKI010000156.1:0-4086 GCA_964654785.1 uncultured Solirubrobacteraceae bacterium | reverse complement strand
GTTGTTTTGGGGGCGATGACGGCGATCGCAGCCCATGGGGTTCTGATTGGTCGGACCCGCCGATGACCGATCCCGTAACAGGCGAGGCATCGCACTACACGCAGATCAGCATCGGTGGAGGCGCCGAGCAGGGAACAGCCTGCGGCCTCCTTGCCACAGGGCATGTGCGCTGCTGGGCCGGGTGGTGGCTTAGGACGGCCCCTAATGGCCCGCGGGACGGTCCTCTCTACCAGCCCGAGATGACCCAGATCGCAATGGGCTACGGCGCAGGCTGTGGCATTCGCAAAGACAACAGCCGACTTTTCTGTTGGGGGACTGGCGACAACTACACGAAGCGACTTACCTACATCTCGGCCGCCAGCCAAGCGGAGTGTGAGGCAAAACTCGGAGTCTGGTTCGAGTCGTATCCGACCAACTGCGTTACGGACCACATCAACACACCTCCTTCGCTCGCATCGCTGCAGGTCAAGTTCGTTTCGCAAATAGGCCGTGGCAACACGATCTGCGTCGTTGACCTGCAGGACTATGTCCATTGCGACAACTTCGCAAATCCAATTGACCCAGCCAATCCGCCGGCGGCGGGCTCACAGCCATGGGCCCCACCGAGCTTTGTTCAGCGCAACAAGTTCGTTTCAGTTGACACACGCAATATCTGGTCAACGTGCGGGGTAACCATCTACGAGCGCGTTTTCTGCTGGCCAACTGATCAGATCCAAGCAAGGACCGTGCCCCCAGAGGTCAACAGCCCGATCGCGTGGCACGACCCACTCTTCAAGGACTTCGTAGACCAGATCCTCTACCAGAACATGCCTGATGATCTGCTGCGTCCGTTCAAGCAGGACGGCCTCACTTACGGATCCCCGATGCCAATCCCGTCCGGGACGGTGACCAAGTCAGGAGGCCCCATTGGGACAGATAACGCGGTTTCAGGGGCTGCGCCGACGACGTCGAGCAAGGATGCACCTTCGCAAGGCGGTCTTCGCGGCCTCGGACTCGGTCAGCTCTACCTCTACGGCGGCCAGTACACGCCTAAGTCGAAGAAGCTTCGGGTGTTTAGCAAGATTCGCGTCGAGATCAACTTTGAGAATCCGCAGCTGGACTCTTCAGGCAAAGCGCTCTTTGGCGACAAGTCCGTCTCCGCGCAGTCGAGCAGTTCTTTCCGACAGGTTGTAAGCAGCACGCTTGTAAATGCCGACACTGCGCTGGCCCAGTTGACGCCGCAGCCTGTTGCTCGCAAGCGCAAAGTCAATCCGTCCGTTGCCAGCACGCCGCAGTGTGGCGAGGAGATGCTGGTTGTGACGGCCTCGGAGTTCCAAGGGCAAGCTGACGCGTTTGCAGCTGCGAAGAATCGCCAAGGCATGCTTACGAACGTAGTCACCGTGGGCGATCCTCGAGTCGGCACCACAGCGGAATCAATCCGCAACTTCGTCCAAGGAGAGGTCGCGAATACAAGCGGCGACTGCGTGGCGCCTGCCTACCTGACATTGATTGGCAACACAGCGAAAGTTCCGACTTTCAGCGGCGATGCAAACACCCCAAGTACGCCGAGCGATATTGACTACACGCTGCCGTCGCTAAATACCTATGTGCCAGACATGGCAGTAGGTCGTCTTCCCGCAGCAACCTCCGAGCAGGCCACCGCCATGGTGAACAAGATCATCAGCTACGAGACCGCTGCCCCAACGACATCTGATTCCTTTTTCAACAACGTCACGATCACATCGTTCTTCCAGAACGCGGACCCACTCAACGGGCAAGACACGCGTGGATTCATTCGTTCGGCAGAGCAACTGCGCAACGGTTTGATCGCGAAGGGAGCTGGCAAGCCCGGAAAGACTGTTGAGCGCCTCTACTCAACCAGTAATCCGACCAGTCGAATCAAGCTCGCCAAGGATGACCTCGGCCGCTCATTCCCAACTGACCTTCTAAAGACTCCCGGTCAAGCACCTTGGAATGCGGGCAGCCAAGGATCAATCATCAAGTCGATCACTGCTGGCAGGTTCCTAGTGGTTAGCCGTGACCATGGTGACTTTGACCGCATCTTCAACCCTGCGTATGGCAACTTCCCAGCGCCAGGGTCTGGCCTGTCATCTGTTGACCAGATGAGCAACGGTTCAAAGGAACCGGTCGCTTGGCTCATTGCCTGCCTTGCCGGCTCTTATGACAACCCCAAGAATCCGTCGTTCGCAGAGTCAATGCTGGCGCGCCCAGCTGGTGGCATGGTCGGCGTGCTTGCAGCTTCGCGAGTCAGCCCAAGTGAGCCTAATAACAGTCTGCTGCTCGCCCTTGGCGACGCAGTCTGGCCGAGCATCCTGCCAACCGGTAATGCAAAGCCGATTTACCGCATGGGCGATGTCCTGAACGCAGCCAAGCTGCAAGTGCTGATGAGTGGTGGGCCGAAGGGCTCCTATGACATCAACAATGAGATGCGCCTCTACAACTGGTTTGGCGACCCGAGCATGCAGATTTGGACGCAGAAGCCTGCGGCTCCAGCACTGACACTTGCGTCCAGCGGCATCAAGCCCGACTACGCGTTCGTTAGCTTCACTACATCAGCCGCGGACGGCGCCAAAGCAATCCTTCTCGGCCCTGACGACAAGCCAATTGGCAGCTCGATCATCAAGGGCACTGCCGCAGCGGTTGCGCCAGCGAATGGCATTGCTGACAGTGGCCCGTTGAGCATGGTCATCGTCAAAGACCAAGCTCTTCCAACGAAGATCGTCCTTCGCCGCTAGGCGACACCTTCTAATCGTCGCAGGCGGCTTCCGCGCAGGCCTGCCATCCTCTGACTTGTGAGTACCCCGCCCCAGAAGAAGTCGTCGCGCCCACGCCCGAGCAGTGAGATTGAAGTCACCGCTGGCCCATTGGCCCACGGTGGTGCATGCGTCTGCCGCCACGATGGCTTTGTCGTATTCGCACAAGGCGCTGTTCCTGGTGACCGCGTTCGGGTCAAACTGGGCAAGGTCAAGCGCAGCCACGCTGAAGCTCGCGTCGTTGAAGTCCTAGAAGCAAGTCCGGACAGAATCGAGGCAAAGGCCTCACATCCCGGTGCCCCTTGGCAGGTAATGGGTTACGACCTTCAGCTTGCTGCCAAGCAGGACATGGTCGAGCAGGCGATCAGCCGCCTCGGTGGCTTTGAAGACGTTGAGATCACGCAGATCGTCCCTGCAGAACAGGAATGGCGCTATCGCAACAAGCTTGAGTTCTCCTTCGGAACCACTGACGACGGCGAGATGGCACTTGGGTTCCATGCCCCAGGCCGCTGGGACGTTGTTGAGCCGCTTGATACATGCCTGCTCGGAAGTGAGCGTGCCGACGAAGTACGCGAGAGGGCACTGGCTTGGTGCCGCGAGAAGAACCTTGAGCCATTCGACCGTCGCACTCACGAGGGCTACCTTCGTAACCTTGTTGTTCGCGAGGGAATCCGCACCGACGAGATTCAGGTTCGCCTTGTCACCTCAGTTGGCGAGCTTGACGAGGCAATTGAGTTTGGTGAAGCACTTGGAGTCGAAGGGGTCTTCCACACGGAGATCGAGCAGAGCGGCGAAACCACCCAAGGTGGGGTTACGAGCATCGTCGCTGGCCGCGACAAGTTGGCTGAAGAGATAAGTGGCCTGACAGTTGGTATCTCGCCAGAAGCCTTCTTCCAGACAAACACTGTGATGGCAGAGAAGCTGTACTCAATGACTGCGGAGGAAGCAGCGTTGAAGGGCCATGAGCGCATCTTCGACATCTGCTCGGGCATTGGCACGATCGGCCTTGCCCTGTCACCACGCGCTGGCGAGGTTTGGGGGCTGGAGATCATCGAGCCCGCAGTCAAGGACGCGATTGAAAACGCTCGCATCAACTCCATCAACAACGCCAACTTCTTCGCCGGCGATGTCCGCAAGGACCTGCGCGAAATGGTTGAGCGCGCTGGCAAGCCCGACACGCTGATCGTCGACCCACCACGCGCAGGCCTGTCAGGCAAGATCATCCGCCGCATTGGCGAGGCCGGCGCCAAGCGCATTGTCTATGTGTCCTGCAACCCAACGACGCTTGCGCCGAACGCTGCCGCGCTTGGCGAGCTTGGCTACCAGTTGAAGA
>CAZZKI010000155.1:0-4097 GCA_964654785.1 uncultured Solirubrobacteraceae bacterium | reverse complement strand
CAGGCCTTCAGCTTCCTTCTGTGGGTCAGCCACGGAAGATCACCTTGATCGCCTTGGCGGCGATGTAGCCAGCGGCAAACGCGCCGAGGACCTTGTACTCAGGGTGCTCGTCAACTGGGCCAGCGGCTGCTGCGACCGGCTCCTCAGCCTTGGGTGGCTGAGCCTTCGGTGGCTCAACCTTCGGCGGGGCAACCTTTGGCGGCTCGACCTTCGGGGCTGCAGCCTTGGGTGGCTCAACCGGCTTTGGCGGCTCAACCTTGGGTGCCTCAGCCTTTGGCGCAGCTGGCGCCGGCGGAGTAACGGGCTTGGGAGCCTCTACCTTCGGCGGCTCAACCTTTGGGGGCGCTACCGGTGGGGCAACAGGCTTCGGGGCCTCCACCTTGGGCGGCGCGACAGGCGGAGTGATTGGCTGGTCGGCCTTGGGCGGCTCGACCTTCGGCGGATCCACCTTCGGCGGAGCGACTGGCGGAGCGATTGGCTGGTCAGCCTTAGGCTCTGCAGGCTTTGGCTGAACTGCAGCAGCAGGTGGAGGTGTTACAGGCTTTGGAGCGGCTGGCTTGGCGCCACCGGCAGCTGTAACGGGAGGGGCAACGATCGGAATGTCGGTCGTTGGCTGGTCGTCAGGAGAGAGGCCTTCCTCCCCCTTCTTCTTACGATTAAACAGGCCCATTGCTCTAGTTCTTAGGAGGTTCGAGGCCAGTTACTTGGCGCCAGATGACCTCAGCGGCCTTCTCGGCGATGAAGCTGACGGCAAACCCAACGCCTGCCAGCAGAGCGGCCCACATGAGCCTGTGGTGAAGCTGATCAGAGTCGTTCATCGTCCTTCGATTCAATCAGAGACAGCGGCCAGCGGGGATTACTGCGCGGGCGTTCCCAGCCCGCCGCACACTGTCTCGACGATGAACTTCGAAGCGCGCTCGAAGTCTTCAGCCTCGGCTGGCATCAGATTGAAGATCCAACCGGTGAGGACTTGCTCGGTAGCACCGTAGAAAGCGAGAGCTGCGTAGTCGGGTGCGATCTCGTCGCGGAACTCGCCAGCGACCTGGCCACGGCGCACAATCTCCGCGATCAGGTCGTATGCCTCGCGGATCTCCTCAAGGTGGGTTTGGCCAAACGAGTTCACAGCACGGGTGACCTCAACGATGATGACTCGCATCAGGTCCGGGTCGTAGCGGTAGGAGTCAACGATGAAGTGGGCGACTTGGCTCAGCTTCTCTCGCGCAGTTGCGTCGCCATCAGCCACATTGGCGATGGCTTCTACGAGAAGCTCCCAGCGCTCGCTGAAGAGCTCGTCGAGGATCGCTTCCTTGCTGTCGAAGTAGTGGTAAACGAGGCCGTGGGCGACGCCAGCTTCGTCGGCAATATCACTGATGCGCCCAGCGTTGAAGCCTTGGCGCGCGAACACATGGATCGAGGCGTCAAGGATCTTGCGCCGCTTTTCAGCAGCTGCGTCTGCGCGCGTGCTCACGATTTCTTACCCCGCATGGGTTCCAAGTTTGCCTGATCCCGGCGCAACTCGGCTAGCGGGAGTGCTTTTCGTGCGTCTTGGCGTGCTGCCCCGTCAAGGTCGGTCATCGCAAAACCGGCACCGGGCGGGCATTCAACGAGGACTTCGCCCCACGGGCCGACGATCATGCTGCGCCCCCCTGCGGGCCTGTCAGCCCCATCGCGACCGTCCTGATTGGCAGCGATTAGGTGCACGCCATTCTCTATCGCCCTTGCCCGGCAGAGCACTTCCCAGTGGGCATCGGTTGTTGTTTTAGTGAAGGCAGCTGGCAACACGATTACCTCTGCCCCGTGCTCAGCAAGGTTCTGGAACAGATCAGGGAAACGCAGGTCGAAGCAGATAACCATGCCGGCAACGGTGCCGTCGGCGAGAGTTGTCAACACTGGGCGGTTGCCTGGTTTGAAAGCAGCGGACTCGCTGTAGGTACGCCCGCCGACTTCTGCGTCGAACAGGTGCATCTTGCGATAGACGGACTTGCGTTTACCGTCCGGCCCGAAGTGCACCGAGGTGTTTGCCATCAAGTCGCTGTCAGGCAGCGACTCGGCGAATGACCCGGCTATCAGGTCAATTCCAAGTTCTTGGGCAAGGTTGGAGGCAAGCAACATGGACGGGCCGTCCAGCGTCTCGGCCATCGCGCGCGTTTCTTCATCTCCGCTGAGGATCGGCCACTTTTCAGGCAGGACCACCAGATTTGCCCCGGCAGCCGCAGCAGCGCGGACCTGCGCCTCCGCTGAATTGCGATTTGCCTGCACGTCGCCGCCTGAGTTGAGTTGGACTACCGCTGCCTTCACAGGGTGAGCCTAAACCTGCCGGTGGGCGTTCGGTTTAGGGTTCCGCCGATGGAGAGGAAGTTGAAGCTGTTTGACCATGGCGTGATGCGTAAGAAGTGGCGCTATGTGGGCGTCTACGGCGAGGAGTTGATGATCTGCGCTGCAGTTGTGCACGTCGGACCAGCAGCCCAAACCTTCTGGGCGGTTTGGGACCGCAAGACGCAGACTCTCCACGAAGGCACCCATATGCGCAACACCGCTGTGAAGGTCCCCGACGGACGGCTGCTCGTCAAGGACAAGGGAGTCGAAATTGACCTGGCGCTGGAAGTAACACCTGGCTTTGAAGTGACGACGCCAGCTGGCAAGAGCTGGATGTGGACTCGCAAGCAGCTGGGGATCAAAGCGACCGGGACATTGCGGATTGGCGGGCGTGTGGTTGAGGTGGACTCTTTTGGAATGGTTGATGACAGCGCTGGCTACCACCCGCGCAAAACACTTTGGCGCTGGTCCACTGGCGTAGGCAAGGACAGCGCGGGCCGCACCATTGCTTGGAACTTCGTGAATGGGATGCACGACCGCCCTGACGGCAACGAGAACGCAGTCTGGGTTGACGGTGAACGGTCAACTCTTTCTTCTGCCCCGATCGCCGAGGACCTGAGCAGCATCACCATCGGCAATAACCGCCTTGACTTCCATCAGGAATCCGAGCGTGGGGCGAAGAGCAACCTCTTGATTATCCGCTCCGAGTACCGCCAGCCGTTTGGCACCTTCACGGGCACGCTGCCGGGAATTGGTGAAATTCACGACGCCTATGGCGTTATGGAGTTTCACGACGTCGTTTGGTGATGGCCGAGAAGTCTCTCCAGCTCTCCAATGGCAGCGTGATTGAGCTCGTTCGAGCGGACATCACCCTTGCTGACACAGACGTAATCGTCAACGCTGCCAATAGCCACCTCAACCACGGCGGCGGTGTAGCGGCAGCAATTGCTCGAGCCGCAGGGGATGACCTTGTCCGCGAATCGAGTGAGCACAGTCACGTTCCAACGGGCAGCGCTGGAGTGACCAGCGGCGGCCTGTTGAAGGCTCGCTGGGTCGTTCATGCGGTAGGACCAGTTTGGAACGGCGGCGGAAATGGAGAAGTTGATCTCCTAGCCTCTGCCTACCGTGCTTCGTTGACTCTCGCCGCGGGCCTAGGCGCCGAGTCCATCTCATTCCCGAGCCTCTCAACCGGAATCTTCGGATTTCCTCTTGACCTCGCTGCCACCACAGCTATTCCTGCCGTCGCGCAAGGCCTCGGCGAGGCTCGCTCCATCTCGCTCGTCAGGTGGTGCCTGTTCTCGGACGAGGACCTCGCCGCGTACTCTGAGGCTCTGCAGGCGATCGCCTAGCTAGTGCTGAGTAATCAGCTCGCCGAGCATGAAAGTGGCTGTCGCAGCCCCGAGCAGCAGAGGTAACACCAAGGCCCCCTTCGCGCGTTCATGTTTGGACGCGAGCCCCAGCCCTAGTGCCACAGCACCGACGAGGAACCAGATGGGAACGATTGGCTCGCCCCACCCTTCTGGCAGAGCGCTGCCGAAAAGCACGAAGAGGCCGTTGACGATCCCCCAGAGTGGAAGCAGTGTGACGTTGAAGAGCACCAAGCGCACCGCCCACTTACCAGTCGTGCTTTGAAGGCGGTCCCGGTAGAGGGCGACGGCCGCCACCACCCCACCGGCGATCCAAACTGCCACTGCGCTGAGCATCAAGACTGCTGCTGGCAGGTTGTCCCCGAATGACTTGTCTGGCACGTCACGCGACTGGCCAAAGATGAAGTACTGCGC
>CAZZKI010000154.1:2529-4106 GCA_964654785.1 uncultured Solirubrobacteraceae bacterium | reverse complement strand
GAACGTGATCATCGGCAAGCTGATCCCAGCAGCAACCGGCCTCAACCACTATCGTCGCGTTGAGATCACCCCGACCGAGCCGCTTCCCGCCGCGTATGGCGCAGGTGGCCTTTCGGAAGAGGAACTCGCAGTGCTTGGCATTGAGCCAGGTGGCGAGCTTCCCGGTGGCAACGACGCTGTTGGTGCGGAAGTTCTCGGTGACCTCAACCGCAGCATGGGTGCGGGTGCCGACGGCCGAGCAGACGAGCTCGCCTCAGAGCTTCCTGAGTAAGCGTGAAGCCACTCGAGGGCAAAGTCGCAGCTATCACCGGTGCCTCTTCGGGCATCGGTGAGGCTACGGCCCTCGCTCTGGCGGATGCCGGGGCAGCCGTAGCCCTGGGCGCGCGCCGCAAGGACAGGCTGGACGACCTTGCAGCTCGAATTGAGGCTGCCGGTGGCAAGGCTGTCGCGATTGAAGTTGATGTTGCTGACGAACAGTCAGCCCACGCTTTCATCAATGGAGCGAAGGAACAGCTCGGCCGAGTTGACATCCTCATCAATAACGCAGGTGTGATGTTGCTTGGCCCGGTTGAGGGAGCCAACACTGACGAGTGGCGCCAGATGATGGACGTCAACGTGCTTGGGCTTCTTTATTGCTCGCAGGCAGCTCTTCCAGTGCTGCGCGAAGGTGGGCAAGGTCACATCGTCAATGTCTCTTCGATCGCTGGCAGGACCGCATCAGCGGGCGCTGGCGTCTACAACGCAACCAAGTGGGCAGTGACCGGCTTCAGCGAGGCGCTGCGGCAGGAAGCTGCGCACTCCAAGATCCGCGTCACCTGTGTTGAGCCTGGATTCGTCGCGACCGAACTGCAGAGTCACAACTCAGAGCCAGTGCAACAGATTCTCGACAAGATGATGGGCGAGATCGGCGAGGTCCTTGAAGCTGAAGACATCGCCTCAGCAATCCTTCACGCTGTTACAGCACCACCACGCGTAAGCGTGAACGAAGTGCTGATCCGGCCTAGCGGCCAGACTCGCTGAACTCCTTCAGATCAGAGGTCTGACCAAGCGGTAAGGCCGCTGCCGCTAGGCCCTTCCAGTTGGGACACGATGATTGACCGGCCGTTGGGGGCTGAAGCGTTTGATGTGATCCCGGCTGTTTCGTCTGTCCCGCTGTTCATTCCGATGAAACTGCTGAAGCCCCCGCGCGTGCTGAATCGGACGAACGAGTTGGTTGGTGGGCCCACCAGATCAGACGCGAAGCGGGTCCAGCTGATGATGGCCGACCCGTCGTTGCCGCAACTGATGGCAGGGTCGATTGACTCGAAGCTCGCAGCCGTCAGCAGTCGTTTGACTCCCACCACGGCACTGCTCGAAATGCGGGCCGCGTAGATCTGGTTGACGTCGGGGCCTTCCTCCTGCCAGACGACAGTTGCCGCTCCTGTCGAGCCGACCGCGATCTTCGGCTTGGCAGCACCTGGCCATGTCCCTGTGAAGCCAGCGGTGGCCTTAAGAGCGTTTGCGGAGTCAAGCATCGCCACCTTGATGTTCGTGCCGCCCTCAATCGGGTTGACCCATGCAATGGCAGTTGTGCCGTT
>CAZZKI010000154.1:0-2429 GCA_964654785.1 uncultured Solirubrobacteraceae bacterium | reverse complement strand
TGATTTCCGTCGTAGAAGTGCTGGGCCACGACTGCAGACCCGTCAGGGCCAGCTGCGACTCCGAGCGGGTCTGGCTGAACTCCGCTATTTGAGGCCATTGCTGCCGGGTAGGAAGGAGGGTCCACCGCCAGGTGGGAGTCAATCTGGGCAAAGCCTACGAACCACTTTGATTGGGCTAGATCCTGTTCCTGCCAAACGACCGTGGCATCGCCGTTGGCAGACATGACGGTTTGCGGCATTCGAACTACTCCGTCGTCTGCGGACTTGAGGCCCAAATTCAGGTAGCCATTCCCGATCAAGCCGGACGGGGCCGCTACTGCATTGCTTGCGGCTGCGGCCATCACTGCTAAGCCGCAGGCAGCCAAGAGGCTAAGTCGTTTTCTCTGGTTGAACAGGATCATCAACTTCAGATGCTCGCATATCTGGCTGACTTAGCCCACCAGTTAGTTGGGAGCTAGCGGTGTGTCTGTGCCCACTCGGTGAGCTGCTGGTGGGCTTCCTCATCCAGTCCAGTGTGGCTTTCAACCTTGACGAGCAGTGTGGGGTGCGGGCGCCGCTCGGCCCACTCAAAGCAAGCTTCGTCAAGAGCATCGTCAATCCACGCGGTTGGCCTGCTGCCAATGAAGTCCTCAATCGCTCCCAACTTCCAGTGCGCTTGATGGTCGTATTTGCCTTTGCCTTTGTCGAAGGAGATGATTGGCAATTGCGCTGGCAAGCCAACAATTCGGACTAGCTCGTCGTTTGCCTTTTCTTCCCAACCGGTGGCCCAAACAAGGTCAAATGAGGCTGCTAGGTCAAGCAACCGGGCGCAGTTCTCAGTTGCAATCAGGTGGCCCATCCCGTGCTCATTGTGGAAGTGAGTGTCTGGCCTGATTGGCGCTGGAGTTCCGGGCTCAGTGAAAAGCGAGAGGACGCCATCAACATCCACCAGCAGAAACGGCTTCATCAGGTGGCGGTGGTGCCTTCAAGGATTGTGCGCGCCACCAATGGCGGGTTGTCCCAGCATGGGACATGTCCGCAGCCTGGCAACGCGAACGACCTGATCCCAGGTATCCACGCCTCGGCACGGCGAGCTTGCCAGGGCAAGAGCAAACGGTCCTTTGCGCCCCAAGCAATGGTTGCTGGAACTGGCAGTGCCTCACGATTGCTCCACTCGTACTCAAACAGAGCCTTGCGGGTGGCCTCAAACCCCTCGCAGTTGATGAGTCCTTCCACGGCTCCGAGCATCTCCTCTGGCGGAACTGCGGATGGCCGGGCGACGAGCTGCGCGGTTAGCAGTGCGCGGCCGGCAGATGAGCCGACAAGCTTTGGTAGCGCTGGGGAAATAGCAGCGGCAGTCTTGCGCGAGAGCTCAAGCGAAAGGCTCGCAAAGCTTGATTCCACCTTGGAGGAGAAGCCAGCCGGCGAGAGTGCGACGGCACTGCTCACCGCACTGCGCCGGGCGAGCTCCAAGCTGATCAGGCCACCCAACGAGTTGCCAGCTACGGCTGGAGCGACAAGCCCGAGGTCTGCAATCGTGGCCTCGAGCGCGTCGGCAAGTGCAGAGGGTGTGGGAGTCACATTCAGAACGGCTGACTCGCCAAAGCCGGGCAGGTCCACTGCGATAACTTCGCGCTCGCGTTCAAGAAGGCCAAGCGGCGCATCCCACACGCGCCGATTAGAGCCAAGCCCGTGGATTAGCAGGAGTGGCGGGCCGTCTCCGGTTCTGTCGTAAGCAAGCGGCGCGGGCATTAGCTGACCATACAGTCAACTGTTTCTGCAGTAGCCCTAGCGAGACGCGCCTTTGCGAGATACGCTTAGAAGACACAACCAGTTAGGGAAGAGGGCGATATGGCCACCACGGAACCGGCCGTACGTACGGGAGAAGAACTCCAAGAACTTGCGAAGCGCCACCTGTGGCTCCACTTCGCTCGGATGGGTGCTTACGAGCACATGGACATGCCCATCCTCGTCAAAGGCGACGGTTGTCACGTTTGGGACGAGAAGGGCAAGCGCTACTTCGACGGTCTTTCAGCGCTTTTCTGCGTCAACATCGGTCACGGCCGAGCAGACGTAGCTCAAGCGGGAGCAGACCAAGCCAAGGAACTTGGCTTCTTCACCAACTGGACTTACGCTCACCCGCCGTCAATCGAGCTGGCAGCACGGATCGCGGGCCTCGCGCCTGGCGACCTCAACCGCGTCTTCTTCACCTCTGGTGGTTCTGAGTCAGTTGAGTCGGCGCTGAAGCTTTGCCGCCAGTACCACAAGCTCACCGGGCACCCGAACAAGACGAAGGTGATTGCCCGCGAGATTGCCTACCACGGCACAACTCTCGGAGCTCTTTCAGCCACCGGTATTCCGAATCTGCGCGAGCCGTTTGAGCCGCTTACGCCTGGCGGTTGCCATGTGCCGAACACGAATACCTACAGGCTCCCCGAGCACATGGACCC
>CAZZKI010000153.1:0-4154 GCA_964654785.1 uncultured Solirubrobacteraceae bacterium | reverse complement strand
TGCCCAGCGATGTGGCCAGGGTCATCCCATGGGACCGGCGACACATGCGCGATTGCGAGAGGTTCACTCACTCCCTCAAAGGATAACCCCACGAAAAAGGCGGGCCCCTAAGGACCCGCCCTGTTCAATCCATTAAAGCTAGAAGCCAGTTACTTCTTGGCTGCTGCCTTCTTGCGAGCTGCAGGCTTGGCAGCGGCCTTCTTGGCCGCCGTCTTGCGTGCTGCTGGCTTAGCTGCGGCCTTGGCCGGAGCCTTCTTGGCTGCTGGCTTGGCAGTTGCCTTCTTACGGGCGGCTGGCTTACTCGTGCGAGGCTTGCCTGCGTACTTCTTGATGAACTTCTCCGTGTCCTCACGGGCGATTGCGTCAGGCCGCTGGTTCTGCGGTGACTTCATCAGGTATGAGGATGGGCCGTCAAGCTGGCCGCCAACACCGTTGTTCAGTGCGAGCTTGCAGCAACGGACAGCGTCAATGACGATGCCTGCTGAGTTCGGGGAGTCCCAAACCTCAAGCTTCATTTCAACGTTGAGCGGCACGTCACCGAAGGCTTGGCCTTCAACGCGAATGTGTGCCCACTTGCGGTCGGTAAGCCATGGCACGTAGTCCGATGGGCCGATGTAAACATCGTCCGCTGGAAGCTCGTGTTCCATGATTGACGTAACAGCGTTGGTCTTGCTGATCTTCTTCGACTCGAGGCGCTCGCGCTCAAGCATGTTGAAGAAGTCCATGTTGCCGCCGACGTTCAACTGCGACGTCTTGACCATCTTCACGCCACGCTCGCCGAACAGGCGTGCAAGCGTGCGGTGGACGATCGTTGCGCCAACCTGGCTCTTGATGTCGTCGCCGACGATCGGAAGCTTGGCCTTCTCGAAGCGCTTGCTCCAGTAGGGCTCGCGGGCAATGAACACTGGGATGCAGTTGACGAAGCCACAGCCGGCTTCGAGAACTTGCTCCACGTACCACTTGGTTGCGTCCTCGCTGCCAACCGGCAGGTAGGAGACGACAACGTCGGTCTTTGTGTCCTTGAGAACTTGGACGATGTCCACTGTCTCGCCTGGAGCCTTCGTGATGCGCTGCTTCAGGTACTTGCCAAGACCGTCGTGGGTCATGCCGCGCTGGACGGTGACACCGAGGGTCTTAGGAACCTTGGCGAACTTCATCGTGTTGTTCTGGCCGGCCCAGATTGCCTGACCGAGGTCCTTGCCGACCTTGGCTGCGTCAATGTCGAACGCAGCGCTGAACTCGATGTCCTTGACGTGGTATCCGCCAAGGTCTACGTGCATCAGACCTGGAACATCTGACTTGGGGTCAGCATTCTTGTAGTACTCAACGCCTTGCACGAATGCGCTCGCGCAGTTGCCGACGCCGATGATTGCTACCCGGACCTTGTCCTTCTGGTAGCGGGATGAATTGCGATTGCCGTTGTTGGGCGGGGTCACAGTGGTGTTACCTCCTATGGAGTGACCTGCTGTGGGACTCCACAGCGGCTAGGGAGGCTACAGGGAGTCGCTGCCATTTTCCCTATTGAGAGCGTTTCGTACATGTGAGATGCGTTGCGCAGTTGTCACAAACGACAACGCGGCGAGCACATATACGGACGGCGCAAGCAGTTCAAAGTCGAAGATTCCAGCGCCCTTGGCAAACAGCAAGCCTGCCGACATGATCACGACGCGAACTGGGCGGGTGGCAATTCCAACCTTGCATTCAACGCCAAGTGCCTCTGCTCGCGCACGGGTGTAAGACACCATCAAGCTCAGCAGAACGGCGAGCATGCAGGCTGCGACTGCAGCTTCATCACCCTGTGAGGCAAAGTAGGCGGCTACCGCTGTGAGGACGATGCCCTCTTCAATCCGGTCAAGCGTGCTGTCAAGGAAGGCTCCAAATGGAGTGCCCTTGCCTGACATGCGCGAGTAGCGCCCATCAAGGGTGTCCATTACTGAGCCGAGGATGAAAGCGATGCCCGCGAGGAAGAAGTAGCGCTCCACCACGAGGACTGCGGCGATCACATTGCCGACAAGGCCTGTCATGGAGATGGCGTTAGGAGTCAGGCGGGACTCGATCAGGCGGTTGCGCATCATCGCGCCAAACTCGCCAGTGCCAGTGCCATTACCCGAGCCGCTGGAGGCCGGGCGGGTGCGCTCTTCAGTACTCAAGCTTCTTCAGTTGCCAGTGCGGGCTGGCGAGCGGGGGGTCGAGTTGTTTCAGTCACAGGGGTGAACTTCCAGCCATCGTGGGCCTTGCCCAACTGGCGGGCAATCGTCCAGGCAAGGCCGGCGGTGACGGCGCCGAGGATTGCGTCAAAGAGGTAATGGTTGCCAGTAGCGACAACAACCCAAGTCACAAGCAGCGGGTAGCAAAGCCAAAGTCGCTTGGCCCACTTGCGGTTGACGAGCTTGCTCATCGAGCCACCGACCATCAGCGAGAAACAAACGTGCATGGACGGCACTGCTGCGTAGAGGTTGAGCAGCGCGCTCACCTTCTCATTGTCAACACGGGTGCCAGTAGCGATCGCGATTGTGTCGGAGAAGCCCCACTCAGGCATAAGGCGCGGTGGTGCAGTCGGGTAGGCGGCGTAGCCGATGAGGGCAAGGCCCATCGCTGCAAGGAACATGTTGCGCACGAAGTAGAAGGACGGGTTGCGGCGCATGTAGATGAAGATCAGCGTTGAGAACGTGATCAGGTAATGGCTGTTGACGTACATCCAGTCAGCGAAGCCAATTAGGAAGTCGCTGCCGCGTGACCAAGCCTGAATGCTCGGCTCAACAAAGATGTTGAGGGACTGCTCCAAGTCAATGACCTGGTTGGCATTCCAGAACGCAGTGCCAGCGCTGCCGTCGGCGAAGCCACGGACGATTTGGTAGCCGATGTAACAGCATGCGAACAGTGCAACTTGCCGGAGAGCGTCGAAAGCACCCTTCGGAAGCAATTTGCGCTCTCCAGTTCGCGAATTAGCCGCCATGACCACCCATCCTACCCGGGGTACGGGACTTGGTGAAGATCAGGCGACTCAAGGCTGCAGAAGCTTTGCGCCTACAACTTCGTAGAGCGTCCAGTCCGCTGACTTCCAAATTTCCCGAAGCCACGGCTGGCCTGCCCTCACAAGCTTTGCTTCACCTTCAGCGGCCTTGTCAATAGGGGCGTTGTTGGGCAGGGCAACCCAGCGCACTGCCAGCCCGTCAAGCCACTTTCGATAGGCGGCGGGGCTTATCTCGGGGCCATTGACGCTCGCGTTACGACCATTGTCTAGTTGCCTCTCCCAACCGCGAGCAATTGGGTACTTGCGGGCGACCACGGCCGCTTCCCAATGGCCGCGAGTCCAAACAACTTCAACTCGGCTTGGCGGCCCGCCCAAGGTCTCAAGTTCTTGGAGCAGCGGCGTGTAGAAGGCAACTTGAGTTGACGGGTCGCTTGCCGCGCGCTTGTTGTCAATTACTGGGGCAGTCCATTGCCACAGCAGAGCGAATGGCAGCAGCGTCATGAAGACCCGCGGTCGTGGGGTTAGCAGGACTACCGCAGCTAGCGCCCCTGCGACGAGTTGTCCAAGTCTCGCGGCATTAGAGCCGATCGGCGTATGCAGGGCGAAGGCCCCGATATTCAGCAGCAGGTAGAGCCCAACTCCAACCTTCAGCGTCCGTCTTTGGTTCGGGATTAGGAGAAGGGCAACTACGCAGGCAACTACTACTGGGATGAAGGCCTTCCATGAGTAGGGCTGCCAACCGCCGTCACCCCAAATCAAGGAAATGACGACTACCGGTGCCGTCGCCAGCGCCGCCACGGAAGTGCCGTCACGGTCAAGTCGTGCGAAAGTGCACAGGGCCAAGAACAGGGCTGAGACTGGGCTTAAGAGCGCGGTCAGGATTGCGAGCGGCGCCCACCAGTACCACTGCCTGCCGCGCATCAGCGTGGCAAGACAGGCCGCAGCCGCAGCGATGCCCATCAGGTACGTAGTGCGGCCAGACCACAGCGCAGCAACCGCGCCGAGTGAAAGCAGAATGCCGGCGACTATCGCTTCGTGCCTGTCTTCCGTTGCCGCAGTTGCAAGTCGTGCCAATGCCCACGCTGCAAGGACTGCGGCGATTGCTCCGGCCACCCAGACTCCAAGCAAGCCGCCTGCGACCGGCGAGAGGACGCTGTAGGGCAGTAGGTGGTGGCCGCCG
>CAZZKI010000152.1:0-4189 GCA_964654785.1 uncultured Solirubrobacteraceae bacterium | reverse complement strand
TTGTGGGCCTTGATCGCCTTGTGGGCCCGTGCCACCCATTGCGCCCGTTGCGCCGGTAGCGCCGGTAGCGCCGCGCGGGCCGGTGGCTCCGCTCGAACCAGTTGCCCCGCGAGGGCCCGTGGCTCCTGCTGAGCCAGCTTCGCCAGGTGAGCCAGTTGCGCCGGACGTGCCCTCAGGTCCTGACGGGCCGGGCGCGCCGGCTGATCCACTAGTTCCGGTCTTACCGACTGGACCCACTGCACCGCGTTCGCCGGGTGGGCCCTTCAGTGTGGATGGGCCGCTGGTGGTCCATGCTGCATTCGCGGAAGCAACAACGATTGCCGACGCTGCAAGTGCCGCCGTGACGTTGAAGTGGTGCGGATATCTCACTTTCCAAAACTACCCCGGCTTCTCAGTTTCCGCAGCACTTTTCCCTACCTCAATCAGGTGAGCCCGGCTGGGGCATCATGGAGGCATGACTTATGACCCTGACCGCCTAGTTCGGCGCCGGGAGGATCGTCGCTCCGAGATTAGGCGCCGCCGGCTCGGGGCTCTCGCAGCTTTGCTTGGAGTGGCAGCGCTCGCCGCAGCGGCTGTCGTGTTTGTAGGTGGCGGAGACTCAGATTCAGGCAAGCAGGCAAAGGCTTCAACCTCAAAGTCGTCGGCAACTGACGCACAGGAAGATGTGGACTGGAAGGCGCCGCTTGCCACCCCGGCTGCCCAGGCTGCGGCGATTGACCGCATCGTCAAGATCGGCAAGCCCGTCTACTGCGCTGGTGGCCGCAACGGCAGGTACATCGCCCTCACATTCGACGATGGCCCCGGTCTCTACACCCACTTCGCGCTCAGGTATTTGAAGAAGTGGAAGATGCACGCCACCTTCTTCTTGATTGGTCGACTCTTAGCTGACCCCAACTTCCGCGAACTTGCCCGCAAGGAGAACACGCTCGTTGGCGCAGCCACCGGTAACCACTCGTGGACGCACCCTTATCTCCCAGGGCTTGGGATTGCCGAGGTTCAAACCCAGCTAGCGGACACCACGAAGGCCGCCGCCTCAGCCTCTGGAAGCGAGGTCAAGGTGTTCCGGCCCCCTTATGGTGCGCGCACGGCCGGCATTGACAAGGTGGCGTCACAGCAGGGCATGGCTCAGATCATTTGGGATATTGACTCACGCGATTCCCAAGGCGCCAATTACGCGGAGATCGCTCGGATCGTCATCAGCCAAATGAAGCCAGGCTCGATCATCCTGCTGCATGAAAACCGCGGGCAGACAATCAGGGCCCTAAGGCAGATCCTGCCTGCTGTCCAGAAGAAGAACTTGACCCCGGTGACGGTTCCAGAGCTCCTCGCGCTTGACCCACCGAGTGACGCTCAGTTGCAAGCGGGCCCGAATGGCTGCGGCAACCTCCGTGGCAAGTCCGGCGCAGTTCGCGCCGGAGCCTAACCGCTACTACTGGAGAAGCGTCGTAGTAGTTGAGCTCTCGGTCGACGTTGTCGTCTGCGTCGTTGAGCTCGAGGTTGCAGTGCTTGTTGGCTTCGATGACGAAGTCGTGATCTGACTGCTCGATTTGGTTGGTGCGCTTGACGTGGATTCGCTTGTGCTGCTTCCGCTGGACGTGGCAATCAGTGCCACCACGATTCCAATCGCCAAGACGCTTGCGATTGCGATGACTGTCTTCGCATTAGTGCTCATGTGATGAGCCTACGCCGGGCGGAGGTCGTTACTTGCAGCAAACCTTCGCCTTTGCGACATCGTGTCTGTAGAGTGTTCGTCAGAACAGTTTGAGTCCGGGGAGGGACCTCTACCAATGAGTCAGTTGAAGGCATCAAAGATTGTTTTTGCAACAGTCGCGGCTTGCGCACTACTTGCTCCCGCAACTGCTGGAGCCAAGCTTTCAGCGACGACTCAGAAGGCAGTTGAGAAGGTCGGCAAGGACGCCTACACCTTCGGTTATGCGCCTGTCTACATGAACACAAGCGTCTCGCGGTTCCCAGGCAATCAGGTCATCAACGTTCGTTACCTCGCAACTGACCAGACCAAGTCGATTGTCAAGCCAAACGCTGACACTCTCTACACAATTGCCGTGCTTGACGTGGGCAGTGACCCGATCATCGTCCACACCCCAGCCACGGGGAGTCGCTACTTCGGCCTTGAACTTGTTGACAGCTACACAAACGTTTTTGGCTACATCGGCAGCCGCGTGACCGGCACAACCGGCGGAGACTTCGCCATCGTCGGCCCGACTTGGTCAGCTTCCAAGACCCCCCTCCAGAAGACGGTGAAGAAGATCATCAAGTCCTCAACTCCTCGGCTTTGGATTATTGGCCGAACGTTGATTGACGGCCCATCGGACCTAGGCGCGGTCACGGCGCTTCAGGATCAGATCAAGCTTCAGCTGAACAGCAAGGTCGGCACCAGCACGTATCTGGGCTGCATTAACTCGATCCTGCCCGGCCAAGTGCCCGCTGAGGGCTGTTTTGGACTTTCGCCGGCTTCGACTTCCACGCCGCCCGCATTCCCTCAACCCAACGCACAGTTCTTTAAGGACTTCGGCACCATCACCAAGGCTCAGCCGCCGCTTGCTCAGGACAAGGCGCTGATGACTTCACTCAAGAAGTACGGCATCGGACCCGGCCTTGACCCAGCGAAGACTCAGTCCGCGGATATTCAGGCAGCTCTCGTAAAGGGAGCACAGGCTGCTCAGGCGGCGATTGACAATGGCGTCATCGCGGCGAAGAACAAGAGCCTCACGAAGAACAACGGCTGGATCCTCTTCGACGGTGTTGGGGATTACAAGAAGGACTACCTGACGCGAGCGATCATCGCGGAGTTCGGGCTTGGTGCCAATGTTCCAGCCGAGGCTGTCTACCCAGCCGCCATCAGCGATTCGCTCGGGCGGACTCTTAATGGTTCGGCAGGAGCTAAGTACAAGATCCACTTTGCTGCGGGCCAGCTTCCGCCGACTACCAACGCCTTCTGGTCGATCACGCTCTACGGCGAGGATCAGTTCTTCGTTGCAAATTCGATCAATCGCTTTGCGATCGGCGACCGGACAGCCGGACTCCAAACCAACTCGGATGGCTCAACCGATATCTATATCAGCGCAGCTGAGCCGACAAGTGCAGAGCACGGGACTTCCAACTGGTTGCCGGCACCGACAGGTCAGTTCAACCTGATGCTCCGCATCTACCGCCCGACGACTGCGGTTCTGAACGGCACCTGGAAGTACCCCAAGGTCGTCAAGATCTCGTAAGGCTGGGCCCCGCCTTGGGCGGGGCACGCTGAAGCGGAGAGGGAGGGATTCGAACTGGCCGCGCCGCAGGCGTGGCCATTGGGTCTTCTGTCGAGGGTTCGAATCCTCTAATTACGCGTGGGCAAGCTGAAGCGGAGAGGGAGGGATTCGAACCCTCGATGAGGTTTCAAACCCCATACTCCCTTAGCAGGGGAGCGCCTTCAGCCGCTCGGCCACCTCTCCGTGAGGTCTCTCAGTCTAGAGGGATAACGCTTACGGCGACTCGCAAGTACGCCTCTTCCCTTTACGATCATGTCTAGCTTGGAGAGGTGGCAGAGCGGTTGAATGCACCGGTCTTGAAAACCGGCATGGGGCGTGAGTTCCATCGAGGGTTCGAATCCCTCCCTCTCCGCTGGCAGTTCCCTACCTAACTTACTTAGAGTAAGTGTCTGCTAACGTGGCCTTTATGGCAGCACCCGGCAAGCTCAACGGCATTCACCACATCACTTGCATCACCGCAGATGCAGCAGCCAATGTGGACTTCTACACGCGCGTACTCGGCCTTCGGCTGACAGCGAAGACCGTTAACCAAGACGACCCGGGCGTCTACCACCTCTTTTACGGGGATGAGAACGCCCGCCCTGGAATTGACCTAACCTTTTTCGAGTACAAGCACGCCGTTCAGGGAACTCCCGGCCCGGGCGAGATTCACAGGATTGTCTGGCGAGTGGCTTCTCCAGAAGCAATCACTTTCTGGGAGGACCGCCTCCGCGCTGAAGGGGTCCCAACACTTCGCGAGGGTGACAGCCTCAGATTTAGCGATGGGGAGGGGCTTGACCACGAGTTCATCGTTGACTCGAGTGGTGACCATCCACTCACTGCGGTGCACCCCGAGATCCCCACCGAGTTTGCGGTCCAAGGCTTCGAAGGGGTGCGGGCCTACTCGTACAACCCCGAGCATTCCATCTACCTGCTCA
>CAZZKI010000151.1:0-4195 GCA_964654785.1 uncultured Solirubrobacteraceae bacterium | reverse complement strand
GCGGGTTGAACTCTTCTTCGCCTTTGACGACCCTCTCAGCGCCTTCGCCCTGATTGACCTCTCCGGAAGGCTCCAAGGTCGAGAGGTTGACCTTGTCGCTCTGCCCGTTGTTGAGCGAGGTATGGCTGGTGACCCGTCGGTGCGATGGAAGCGTGACTACGCCGTGTTGGACGCCACTCGCCTTGCTGCCCGCGCCGGCGTTGTCTTCAGGCGGCAAGAGACGATTTCCCCGCAGGCAGTTCGCTACCTCGCAGAGTGGGTCTCTGCCAGAGAACCTCATGCGGCAGTTACTGCCTTCGCTGTTGCTGCTGCTGAAGCGATCTGGGTGGGCGGAACTGACCCTTCAGATCAAAACGAGTTTGCTCGCCTCTGGGAGGAACTTGTCGGAGGCACTCCGCCTGGCCCGGGTAGCGGGCGTGTCGCAGAGAACGAGAAGTTGATGGCCAAGCGAGGGCCTTACGACGTGCCTGCAGCTTGGGTTCGTGGGCAGTGGTTCTTCGCGCACGAACGAGGGGAACGCATCGCTCAGACCCTCGATGAGCTCGGATGGGGGTCTGATGCCTGAGCGCGTTGACTACTTCTTCTCGTACCGCAGCCCGTACTCATACCTTTCGGCCCCCCGAGCTTTCGCGCTGCCGGACTCGTGGAATATCGACCTCGTTTATCGGGGCACAATCCCAATGGTGATGCGCGGGCAGACGGTGTCACGAGAAAAGGGAATCCACACAATGCGCGACACCAAGCGTGAGGCCGACGCGCTGGGCATGCCTTTTGGGCCTGTGCACGACCCGGTTGGCGATGGAGCAATGCGCTGCCTTCTCGTTGGTGAACTGGCAGCCGACGAGGGATTGGAAAAAGACTTTGTTCTTTCGGCCAGTCGAGGTATTTGGGCTGAGGCAATTGACACGGCAACTGATGAAGGGCTGAGGCTTATCGCTGAGAGAGCTGGCCTCACATGGGACGCTGCTCGAGCTGCGCTTGATAACCCTGACTACGCGGCCCGGCTCGAAGCAAATGTGGCCGAGCTCGAAGCCAAGAAGCATTGGGGGGTCCCCACTTTTGTTCTCCGTGGGGAGATCTTCTGGGGGCAGGACAGGATTGTTGACCTTGGAGCTCGCATGGCGGAGTACGGCCTAGAGAAGCCTTGACGAGAAGGTCGCACTCCCGCGCGCCGTGGGGGCGCCGATTAGCGGTTGTGCTGGCTGCCGTGGCGCTCGCAGTGGCGGGCGTCATCGTGGTGACTCAGGTTGTCTTGGTGGATGACTCGGAGGTAGTCAATGTCTCCCCTGTAGGTGCCTTCTATGAGGACCCTTCACCAGTGCCTCAGGGCAAGCCCGGGCTGATCCTTCGAACTGAGCCGCAGCAGGTTGCTGCCAGTACCGGGGCGCCGGCAGGCACCAAGTTGCAGAAGATCCTCTACCTCTCAACTGACCCAACGACGGGTAAACGGGTCCCAGTCAGCGGCCAAATCTGGATCCCGCCGGGGGCAGCGCCCAAGGGCGGCAGACCAGTGATCGCCTGGGCTCACGGGACGAGCGGTATTGCCTCGCCTTGCGCGCCGTCCCTGGTTGATGATCCAAAACCGGCGACGCAACCGGGCTTCTCTGAGTTCCTGAACCGAGGCTGGGTAGTTGTCGCAACCGACTATCGAGGGCTCGGTACCCAAGGCCCCCTTGAGTACCTGATCGGGGGCGCCTCCGGCCGCAACGTCCTCGACTCAGTCAGGGCGGCGCGCAATCTTCCGGAGGCCCGGGCATCAGCCCGTGTCGTCGTTTGGGGGCACTCTCAGGGCGGGCAGTCAGCTCTGTTTGCTGGGCAGCTGGCGGCAAGCTACGCGCCGGAGCTGAAGCTTCTTGGCGTTGCCGCGGCAGCGCCCGCAGCTGAGCTCGCCCAGATCCTCCAAGACGACTACAAAGAGCTAGAAGGCCTCGTCGTTATCTCGTTCGCGCTGTGGTCTTGGTCGCACACCCAACCTGGGGCTGACCTCGCAGCGATCGTCGGGCCTGATGCTCGCGACTTGATCGATTCAATTGCTTCGCGATGCGTGAACAGCAATAAGGACATCTTTGAAGATCTGCCGGCAGCTGAAGTTGAGAAGCTCGCAGGGACGATTGACCCTTCCAAATTGACGGCGCACCCAGCTTGGGCGAAGGTTGAGCAAGAGAACACTCCAAAGACGACGGGCAAGGGCGTGCCCTTGCTGATTGCCCAAGGCACCGCCGACGTCATCATTCACCCGCCAACAACAGCCAGTCTGGTTTCGGCGTTCTGCAAGAGCGGCAGAACAGTCCAGTTCTACTCAATGCCAGGGGTTGGACATCCACTCGCGGGTCTTGAGGCAGCGCCAACGGTCGCTGGCTGGGCCTCAAACCTTTTTGCCAACAAGCCGGTTGCGAACACTTGCGGCGGCTAGGCTAGGGGTATGGCTAAAGCACACGGTGTAGTTGAAAGCCCCTTGGGCGCTGAAGAGACCTTCAACAAGGTCGCTGACTTTTCCACCACTCAAATCTGGGACCCCGGAGTTGTAGAAGGGGAGAAGCTCACTGATGGCGACGTCGAGCTTGGCAGCAAGTTCCGCATCGTCGCGCGCTTCATGGGCCGCAATTCAGAGCTGGTTTATGAGATCACCGAGTTCACCCCGGGCAGCCGAGTGGTTCTCCGTGGAGAGAACGCAACTGTCATTTCAGTTGACGAGATCACAGTTGAGCCAACAGCTTCAGGCAGCCGCCTCACCTACTCAGCTGACCTCACATTGAAGGGGCCGCTCAAGCTCGCGGACCCACTGCTTGGCCTTGCGTTTGATGGCATCGCCAAGAAGGCCCTCGCTGGCCTCACCACTTACCTGTCCGTATAGCTAGATCGGTCCTAGGCCGGGTCAAGCAGCTTGCCGGACTTAAGGTCCAGCACGTGGCCGCTGATCCTGTCACGGTGCAGCAATTCCGCTGATGAGCGGAGGCGGTCGAGCGTAAGGCTGAGGGTCGTCTGCGGCTCGTCGGTGGCTTCCGCATCCCAGTTCGGCCGAACGCCGGTTTCGCGTTCAATCAGATCAACGAAGTCCTCTGGAGACATGCTGTGGACGCCACAGTCTGTGTGCTGAACGACGACGATTTCCTCGGTCCCGAGCAGGCGCTGAGAGGCTGCGAGCGAGCGAATCGCATCACTCGTGGCGATGCCCCCGGCGTTCCGGATCACGTGGGCGTCACCGAGGTTCAGATTGAACAGGGCATCAACTCCGATGCGTGCGTCCATGCAGGTCAGGATCGCGAGCTTCTTGGCTGGTGGTCCATGAAGGTCGGTGGACGGGATCGTTCTCTCGTCGATGCCTTTAGCGTGCTCCGATTCCTGCATTTCGCGTCAGGTTACCGTACGGCGCGAGGGGTCCACTCGACGGCGTCAACGGTCACGAGCCCGTGCCAACTCTTCCACCAGGTGCGCTTGAAATTCGACGCGATTTCCGGTGGTGGGGCAAGAGCAACGGTCGTGTAACCGGCGATCGGCGTGACCGTGAAAATTGGCCTACCGCTTTTTAGAGCATCAGTGAAGGGCTTCATCCCAACGTTGCGGGTTAACAGCAGCGACGCACGTTGCTGAAGGGTCAAATGGATTGCGAGGTCCTGGTCAAGTGGCGGGCCAGTCGCGTAGGCGGACTCAAGGATCGTGTCGCCCGGTTGCCAGCGCTTCGCCAAAGCCTCAGCAGCCTTGCCGATCGGAGGGCGCTCAAAGTCATTCAACTCCTTGAAGGTGCCAAGGCCAAGGCCGAGCAAGACAAGTGCAGACGCGACCACTGCGACGCGGCGCTGGCGGAGTGCCAAGAGCGCTCCGGCGAGGATTGCCCACGCCGGCAATGAGGCCATCAGGTTCCTCGTCAAAAGGAGTGACCTGTGCGGTTGCACGCTGGCCAAGATCAGCCCGACAAAGGTTGTTACAGCCAAGGCCACTATCAGCCAAGTTTTGGCCGCTGGACGAGGGAGCTTGCCCTCGGCCTTCCGCCGATCAATCAGATCAAGGCCGCCAGAAGCGAGAGCGATACTGAGGCCAGCGAGAAGAAGCGTCAGCCCGACTGGGCCGGGGAGGGCGTCGAGGTCGACAAAGGGGTGGCCAAATGCGGCTCGGGTGAACATCCGCGCCAGAGTTGAGACAGCCAGTGGCGCTTGGTCGGCGATACGGCGGGCCTCATCCCCTGCATGGCCGAACT
>CAZZKI010000150.1:0-4221 GCA_964654785.1 uncultured Solirubrobacteraceae bacterium | reverse complement strand
ACGAACCTGACCGCCACTGCCAAACCCGCCAGCGAGAAGGTCCAGCCGTAGAGCCAGGCCACAGTGCGGCGGGGTGACATTCCAACCCGCGCGAGCCGATGATGGAAGTGGTTTTGGTCGGCAACGTGAACTGGCCTGCCGTACTTAAGCCGCTTGGCAACGACGAAACCGGTGTCGAGAATTGGAACGGCGAGGATCACAAGCGGCAGGACAAGAGCAACGACAGCGTTTGTCTTGAGCGTGCCCTGGATAGCCACGCAGCCAAGCATCAACCCGAGCAGATTGGCCCCACTGTCCCCCATGAAGACTTTCGCCGGTGGAAAGTTGTGAACAAGGAAGCCTGCCGCCGCGCCGGCAACCAAGGCAGCGAGGACTCCGGCAGCAGCACGGTCCAAGTCAAAGGCGATAACTGCAAAGGCTGCGGCGCCAATCGCGCATACGCCAGCTGCAAGCCCGTCAACCCCATCGGAGAAGTTGACGACATTCATGAGCGCAACGAGGCCCAGGATCGAAAGTGGCCAACCGACCCAGCCGAGGTCAACCGCCCCGGCAAAGGGCAAAGTGATGTTTTCCACCCTAACTCCGGACGCGACTGGAATCACGGCTGCCGCGACCTGCCCAAGGAGCTTTACGGAGGCTGGAAGTTCAACAGCGTCGTCAACTGCCCCCACCAAAGAGATGAGCACTGCAGCAGCCAGCATCGCTTGGGTTTCGCCATTCCACGGAAGCCAGAACACCATTCCAATGCCGATGGCGAGCAGCATCGCAAGGCCACCCAGGAGCGGAGTTGGACGCTCTGAAAGGCCACGCGGGCGGGGCTGGTCAACTGCGCCAACGGCAACCGCCAACCTCGCCGCGAGTGGCGTCGTTAGGGCGGACACCGCAAATGCGGCTCCGGCTGCGATCAGAGCGTCCTTCCAGGTCAAGGTCGAGCCTCCCTTGACAGGATGCCACTACCAGCGGGCGACGGCCCTATTTTCGGTTCGTTGTTCAGGCCAGCGGGGAAACGTCAAATGACGCGTACAGAGGGTGAGCCTCGGCGATCGCTGCAGTGCGGGCACGCAGCGATTCCTTTTCAGCCTCGAAGTCAGGTCCGAGCGCCTGTGCGATCACATCGCCAACTTCCTCGAAGTCCTCAATGGTGAGGCCGCGGGTCGCCAAAGCTGGCGTGCCGATGCGCAGGCCCGAGGTGACCATCGGTGGGCGCGGATCAAATGGCACAGCGTTGCGGTTGACGGTGATGCCGATCTCGTCAAGGCGGTCCTCTGCAGCCTGCCCGTCGAGCTCGCTCTCGCGAAGGTCAACCAGAACGAGGTGCACGTCAGTTCCGCCAGTGAGCACGCTTACGCCATCGCCTGCATCAAGCAGTCGGGTCGCGATTGACTGGGCAGCAGCGATGGTGCGCTTCTGGCGTTCCTTGAACGAATCGGTAGCGGCAAGCTTGAACGCGACGGCCTTGGCTGCGATCACGTGCTCAAGCGGGCCACCCTGCTGGCCTGGGAAGACGCCACGGTTGATGAGCGGGGCGAGCTCCTCCTTGCAAAGGATCAAGCCGCCGCGGGGCCCACAGAGAGTCTTGTGCACCGTGGTGGTGACGACATCAGCGTGCGGAACGGGGCTCGGGTGCTCTCCAGCCGCAACGAGGCCAGAGAAATGCGCCATGTCGACGAGAAGCTTTGCACCCACTTCGTCGGCGATCTCGCGGAACGCTGCAAAGTCCAAGTGGCGTGGGTATGCAGACCAGCCGGCAATGATCAGCTTGGGCTTGCGCTCAAGTGCGACCTTGCGAACTTCGTCCATGTCCACAAGGAAGGTGTTCGGGTCAACGCCATAGGACGCAACGTCGAACAGCTTGCCGGACATGTTCAGCTTCATCCCGTGACTCAAGTGGCCACCGTGGGCAAGCTCAAGCCCGAGGATTGTGTCGCCAGCATCAAGCAGTGCGTGGTAGACAGCTGCGTTGGCTTGAGCGCCTGAGTGCGGTTGAACATTCGCGTGTTCAGCACCGAACAGGGACTTAGCCCGGTCAATGGCCAGTTGCTCCGAGACATCAACGTTCTCGCAACCGCCGTAGTAGCGCTTGCCTGGGTAGCCCTCTGCGTACTTGTTTGTGAGAACTGAACCCTGTGCTTCAAGAATTGCCCGAGGGGCAAAGTTCTCCGAGGCGATCATCTCCAGAGTTGACTGCTGGCGGCGAACCTCTCCGTCAATCGCTTCGGCGATCTCCGGGTCAATCTCGCTAAGCGGGCGGTCAAGCCAATCGGCTGGCAGGTCGGACATGAGTCTCTAGTTCTCCTTCTCAATTGAGGCGATGGAGTCCACCCTGCGCTGGTGGCGGCCGCCTTCAAAGTCGGTTGTCAAAAAAGTTGTAACGATCCCCGCTGCTGCCGGCGCGTCAATTCGTGAGGCTCCAAGCGCGATCACATTTGCATCGTTGTGGAGGCGTGACATCTCAGCCTCCTTCTCGTCATGCGCATTCACAGCACGCACACCAGGAAACTTGTTTGCAGTAATTGCCATCCCCACGCCGGATCCGCAGATCAAGATGCCGCGGTCGGCACTGCCATCACTCACCATCCCGGCAACCTTGGCAGCAAAGTCTGGGTAGTCAACAGCTTCAGCCTCGGCTGGCCCAAGGTCAACTGGCTCGTGGCCTTCAGCGCTGAGCGTTTCTACGAGAGCACTTTTCAGAGCTACTCCGTGATGGTCTGATCCGAGGGCGATTCGCATTGGGTTGGAATGACGCTACCAGAGCGTTCACACCTCACCATTGAGCCTTCGTGCCAACTCATCCGGGCTCATGGCACCCTCTCGAATCACCGTCCACTGGCCGTCGTCCTCGTATGTTCTGAGGTCCACCACTGTGGATGGAGTACCGGGCAAAGCCCCGGCGTCAAGCACAAGGTCGCAGGCTTCGCGAATGCCAACAGGAATGTCCTGCACGTTCCGAGCATCTGCATCGCCGGACTCATTAGCCGACGACTGAAGCACCGGCCAGCGAACCTCGCGAAGTGCCTCAAGCGGTCCGTCCAAGTGCGGCACTCGAAGGCCAAGAGTGTCTGGGCTTCCCGCGCAAGCGAGCGGGAACCGGCCGCCAGGGTTGGGAACAAGAACAGTCACTGGGCCCGGCAAGACGCGACCCAGGGCCTCACGGGTCTTTGGCCCAAGCTCATAGACAGCTTCAAGGGCAAGCGATACGTCAAAGAACATGACGGCGGCTGGCTTGTCTGGAACGCGACCCTTAAGCGCATAGAGGCGGCGGACCGCCTCCTTGTCTTCCGGCTCGCAGGCAAGTCCGTAAACGGTGTCCGCTGGGAAAACAGCTACTCCCCCAACCGACATGCAGCGTTCGAAGGTGGCAGCGTCATCCGCTGTAAGGAAGCCGTCGCTCATGACTTAAGTCCAAGCCCGACAACAACTCGTCCGATCCCAGCGAGGTCGTTGATGACCTCCACCTCGGAGTACCCGGCTGCGCCGAGCAGATCTGCTGTGGCTTGCGCCTGACCTTGTCCGATTTCCATCGCTATCTGGGGTACGCGTCGTTCTGCAGCTTGGGCCACCAGCCGACGGACGTGGTCAAGTCCGTCGGGGCCCGAAGTGAGAGCGATGCGAGGTTCATGGTCGCGAACCTCTGGGTCCAAGCCCTCGTACTCAGCGTCAGGGATATACGGAGGGTTGGAGACAACGGCATCAACCTCGCCCGCTACAGCGTCAAGGAGATCCCCTTGCGCGAAGGCGACAGGCAAGCCGAGCCGCCCCGCATTGGTAGTTGCCACCGCGAGGGCCGCAGGGTCAATGTCGGTCGCGATCACATCAAGGTCAGGTCGCTCGTCCGCAAGGGCGAGTGCGATCGCTCCACTGCCAGTTCCTACGTCTGCAACACGAGCACCTTGAGGAAGGCCCAACGCCCACTCAACAAGATGCTCAGTCTCCGGCCGAGGAGTCAGAACCGATGGAGTTACATGAATCTCAAGATTTCGAAACCAGCGGGTTCCGAGGATTTGCGAGATAGGCTCGCGCGCAGCACGCCGTGCGACCAATGCCGAAGCAGCCTCAAACGCTGCATCTGGCACCGGCTCAGCAGGCAGCCGGATTAGCCCTGCTCTGTCAGTCCCAAGCGCATGGGCCACCAGCAACTCAGCGTCAAGCTGAGGTGAGTCGCAACCGGCAGCTTCAAGAGTTGCGGCGGCTTGCCGCACAAGAGCGAGCGGAGCTTCGCTC
>CAZZKI010000149.1:0-4228 GCA_964654785.1 uncultured Solirubrobacteraceae bacterium | reverse complement strand
GGTGAGGATTCCCTCATCGCCATGGTCAATGCCCGCGCCTTCAATATCAAGCGCCTCAAGGTTGGGGGCCCGGCCGCAGCAAACGAGCAGGTGGGGCGACTCAAAGGAGCGCTCCTGAATTGACTCTGGGTCGTCAAGGTCATCCTCGTTTTCTGGCTCAATCTCGACCGTCAGGCGGCGAGCGCCCTGCTCAACTTGCGAGGCTTCAGTGGCCTTGGCGCGGGCGATGATTTCGACGCCGGCGTCCTTGAGTTGGTCCTCGATGAGCCCCGCGAGGATTGGATCTTCCCCGGGGAGGATCCGGTGGTTGCGATGAACAAGCGTGACCTTGGTCCCAAGCTGGGCCAGCGCCTGAGCCAGTTCGACGCCAGAGTGCCCTGCCCCAAGAATCAGCATCTCGGAAGGAAGTTCGGCTAGGTCCCAGAGCGTGTCGGTGGTGAGCGGGTCAGCAGCTGCAAGCCCCTCTACCTTCGGGATCCGAGGGCGGGATCCAGTTGCAATGACGATCCTTCGGGTCTTTACGACCTCGTCCCCAACCTGAACTGACTTGGTACCAACAAGGCGCGCGGGCCCCTCGCGAACATCAACACCAAGTTCGCGATAGTGCTCAATGTTGTCGTCAGCTTGGGCGATCTCATCGCGCACATCACGAATGCGCTGCCAGACATGGTCACCGTCCACCGTTACCTCGCCCGTCTTAATCCCAAGCGGTCCCACTCGGCGGGCGGCTGCGGCGGCTCTGGCCGAGGCGATCAGCGTCTTGCTGGGGATGCAACCTGACCAAAGGCAGTCACCACCTGCGCGACCGCGCTCAATCGCAACTGTGCGCAATCCCAAGGCTGCAGCGGTGGATGCCGCAGTCAGGCCGGCTGAGCCAAGCCCAATGATCGCCACGTCGTATCGCTTCGGTCGTGCCACAGCTTCATGGTCGCAGGTGAAGCGTGCTTAGCGGCCATCCGCGACTCGCCTGAGCAGTTAGGCTCGCGTACATGCGCGCTGCCGTAATTGAGTCCTACGAGGCACCCCCTCGCGCGTCCGAGTTTCCCGACCCAGTCGCAGCGGAGGGTCAGGTCGCGGTTGATGTCGAACTTGCGGCAGTCAACCCAGTTGACCTGCTGATCGCCTCGGGCAAGTTCTACGCAGCACAGCCGCCCCTCCCTTCAGTTGTTGGTCGTGAGGGAATCGCGCGCCTGAGGGACGGAGGTCTTGCCTACTTCGACTCTCCTGTGCCCCCGTATGGGTCAATTGGAGAGCGCACTCTGTTGCCATCGGATTCGCTCGTGGACCTCCCGGACGGCCTCGAACCCGGAAAGGCGCTCGCTTGCGGAATTGCAGGCTTGGCTGCGTACTTGTCCCTCAAGCACCGTGCCAACACCCAGGCGGGTGAGCGAGTTCTGATTCTTGGAGCAGGTGGCGCCGTCGGCCAAGTTGGAGTTGTCGTGGCGAAGAAGCTTGGAGCGAGCAGAGTGGTTGCCGCAGCTCGTAACCCAGACGCGCTCGGGACCGAACCCGACGAACGAGTGTCAGTTGTCGGTAGCCGTGATGAGGTTGCAGAGCGCATTCGCCAAGCCTTTGATGGTGAGGGCCCGGATGTGGTCCTCGACCCTGTCTGGGGAGTCCCTGCCGAGGCCGCAACTGAGGCGATGGCCTTCGGTGGTCGCCTTGTTCAGCTTGGCCGCGCTGCCGGTGACACAGCCACCTTTGAGTCGGCCACAGTCCGTGGCAAGTGCCTGCAGATACTCGGCCACACCAACTTCGCCCACTCCTTTGACGAAAAGGCCGCCGCCCTGACGGAAATGTTCAGCTGGGCATCGTCAGGAGACCTTGCCGTGCCTTATGAGGTCTTGGCCTTAAGCCAGATCGGCGAGGCCTGGGAGCGACAGGCTGCCGCCCCAGGACTCAAGCTCACGGTTGACCCGAGCGCTTAGCCGGTGAAGGAACTGCCTGACCCGCTTGCGCCTGGGTCCAGTTGGAAGCCGTAGCGGCCGCCAATGTTGTGGAACCAACCGACTGACTTGTCAATCGTCCAGCCGGATGGAAGCTCGCCGTTGTTGATCGTCTCAGTTGCCAGTTGGGTCGCCCGAGCACATGTTGCAGTTCCGGTCGCGATCAACACGTAGCTGCCGGCAGGAACTGTGAACCCGCTGATCGTGGTGGTGGCGCCAACTCCGAAGTCGGTGGAGCAAATGCTGTCGCCGTAGAACGGCTTGCTCTTCATCATTACTCCGAGTCCTGTGAGCTTCTGAACATTGAAGCCATTGGTCTTCGACCCGTCATAGAAGGTCTTCGTTGCAGCGTTCATCGTCCACGGCGCTGGCAGGGTGCCGGCGTAGTCATGGTTGAGGAAGTACGCAAACCAAGTTGTGGCCTGCGGGCAGGTGAGCTTCTGTGAAGAAGTCAAGCGGTTGATTCGATAATTGCCTGCTGGCAGGCTCATCGCCCCGACCTTGTCGTTGTGCAGCACTTGGAAGGACCCCGGGCAGGTCAAGCTCGAAGGCGCCGGAGTCGGCCCTGGCGCAGGTGTTGGCGTCTTGGCCGGAGTAGCCGTGAAGCCATGGCCACCCTTGGAATAGAAGATGCGGTCAGCACCGACCTGCTTGAGCGCCCATCCACCTGGAAGGACCCCGTCCCAGTCCTGAAGGAACTGTGCGAAGAGAGTTGATGACTGCGCGCAGGTGACACCCTTCAGAGCGGTGACATTGTACGGGCCGGCAGGGAAGCTGATTGCGCCGATCTTGTCGTTGTGGAGAACTGTGAATGGCGGGCATGTCGCGGGGACAGCAGTCGCAGTTGTGGCTGCACCAACAACGAGTGCACCACAGACGAGGATTGAAGAGAGGGCGATTCCGACGGGTGTTTTGCGCATGTCGTCACACTGACATACCGGCCGGAGGGAACCCGCAGGTTCCCAGCGGCCGGATCAATTCGCGACTAGCTTCCCGAAAGAACTGCTTCTAGCCGCTGCTCAAGGGCGTCGGCAAGGGCGTCACGCGAACGCCCCTCTTCGAACCGCTCAACAAGCTCAGCGAGGAATCCTTCGATAACCAAACGGCGAGCCTGCTGCTCCGGCAAGCCCCGTGAACGGAGGTAGAAGATCTGCTCCTCGTCAAGCTGTGCGATCGCAGCCGCGTGCGTGCAGCGCACATCGTCAGCTTCAATCTCAAGGCCCGGAATTGCGTCAGCGTGTGCGTCACGGCTAAGCAACAGGTTGCGGCTCTCTTGGAAAGCGTCCGTCTGCTGCGCACCTTCGTCCACGCGGATCATTCCGCTCCAAACAGAAGTGGACTTGCCTTCAAGCACTCCACGGAAAGCAAGGTCGCTGACCGTGTTCTCAGCTGCGTGCTCTTGGAAAGTGTCGAAGTCAAGGTGCTGGGTCCCACGACTTGCGTAGGCGCCTGTGACCTTGCCGTGCGCGCCAGTGCCAGCAAGGCGCGAAGCCATGCGAACGCGGCCCTTGGCAGCACCAAAGCCGAGCGCGACCCAGTCGAGCGTGCCATCACGGCCAATCTCACCCTGCTGGGTGCCAAAGACCCATGACTTCTCTGAGAGGCCTTGAATGCCGATGTAGCGGAGGTTGGCTCCGTCGCCAACATGGAGCTCGACGACTGTCGTCATCAGAGCGTCAAGGTCTTCAGAGGCTGAAAGCGCTTGGTCCCAAACCTCTACCTGCGCGCCCTCGTCAACGACGACGAGAGTCCGCTGATTGAGAGTCGTTTTGGCCGTTGCCTGAACAACAGTGCACTGGATCGGCTGCTCAACTACCACGCCCTTCGCGACATGGACGAACAACCCACCGCGACCGTCAGCCTCGTTCCGCGCGAGGAACGCATCCTTGCCAGTGTCAACAAGAGCACCAGGCTTGCCGTCTGGAATGAGGCCTTCAGCGCGGGCCTTCTCAAGGCTCGTGACAGTCACGCCCTCTGGCAGTCCGTCTGGAAGCTCAAGGTTGGAGCCGTCAACTTGTACGACGCGGATTGCATCGTCAAACACCGGGACGATCGCCGGAGCATTTGCCGCTCCTGCGTCACCTTCACCAGCGTCGGGGTAAGCGGCGAAGTCAAGCTTGCTGATGTCGGTGAACTCCCAACCGGCACGGCCCTTGAACTCGGGAATTCCAGCAGCGCTCATCCGATTGACCCTTCCATCTGAAGTTCAATCAGTCTGTTCATCTCGACTGCGTACTCCATCGGCAATTCCTTGACGATCGGCTCAATGAAACCGTTGACGA
>CAZZKI010000148.1:0-4230 GCA_964654785.1 uncultured Solirubrobacteraceae bacterium | reverse complement strand
CAAGGACGGAGTCATCGCCGACTTTGAAGTTACAGAGGAGATGCTCCGCCACTTCATTCAGAAGGTTCACCATGGTCGCTTCGCTCACCCTCGGGTCGTCGTTTGCGTCCCATCTGGCGTTACTAACGTCGAGCAGCGGGCGGTTGAGGAGGCATGCATTTCCGCTGGGGCTAGGCAGGCCTACTTGATCGAAGAGCCGATGGCTGCGGCAATCGGCTCCGGCTTGCCTGTGGGCGAGCCGACAGGCTCGATGGTCGTTGACATTGGCGGCGGTACGAGTGAGATGGCCGTCATCTCGCTTGGTGGAATCGTGGTTGCCAAGTCAATCCGAGTCGCAGGGGACGAGTTCGACGAAGCGATTGTCAACTACGTAAAGCGGGACTACAAGGTCTTGATCGGCACCCAGACTGCGGAAGAAGTCAAGGTTCAGATCGGCTCAGCCTCACCGCTTGAGGAAGAGCTTCAGGCGGAAATCCGTGGCCGTGACCTCGTGTCGGGCCTGCCAAAGACGGTTGTGCTCACAAGCGAAGAGATTCGAGCAGCACTTGAAGAGCCGATTCAGCAAATCCTGGGAGCTGTCCGCGAGACCCTCGACCAGACACCACCTGAGCTGGCCTCAGACATCATGGACCGAGGAATCATGATGGCTGGGGGAGGCTCCCTCCTCAATGGTCTCGTAGATCGAATTCGTCAAGAGACGCAGATGCCATGCCACCTTGCCGAGTCCCCGTTGACCTGTGTGGCTATCGGATCCGGGCGTTCGCTTGAGGAGTTCGAGGTCATCCACCGGACGAACCGTCCTAACCGCGGTCGCCGTCGCCGCAGGTAGGGACTGCATCAAGTCACGTGCAGAAGGATGTAATCCGCAGGCGGCGGATCGTGCTGGCGCTTCTCGTCGGCATAGCGATCATTCTCCTGACAGCCAGCTTCGGCTCTGCTGACAGCGGTCCGCTTCACCCTGTCCGGAGCGTTGTAATGACTGTCCTCGGGCCGATCGAGGACGGAGCCAATGCGGTGCTTAAACCGGTTCGCGATCTTTTCGGCTGGTTCGGAGCATCAATTGATGCCAAGGACAAGGCCGAGCGGCTCCGTAAGGAGCGGGACGAGCTACGGCGTCAAGTAGTGGATGGTCGGGCAGCTTTGGCAGAGAACGCACGCTTGAGGCGATTGGTGGGCCTGAATGCGCGGCTTGGACTGAACAGCTACGGGCCTGTCACCGCGACTGTGATTGGCCGGTCGCCGACGGTGTGGTTTGCGAATGTCCAGATTAATCGGGGCAGTTCAGATGGCATCCGCGTAAACCAGCCAGTTGTGGATGGCGATGGGCTTGTCGGAACAGTGAGCGCTGTAACCCCTGGGACGGCGGTCGTCACTCTGATCTCCGACCGAGAGTCGGGTGTCTCGGCCAAAGTGATCGGCTCGGGAGACGAGGGCACTGTCATTGCAGCTGATGGCAACCCGGGTTCATTGGCGATGGTCCTGCTGGTGCGCAAGACAAATGCCCGTGTGGGTGACCCAGTTGTGACTGCAGGTACGACTGCAGGTCCTCTGGCGACACTGTTCCCTCCGAATATTCCCGTCGGCACGGTGTCGCGGGTCGAGCCTCGAGCGGTTGAGGCCAGTGGACGGATCGAAGTGCGGCCACAGGCTGACTTAAGCCACCTCGACAATGTCGTAGTTCTGACCCGTCGCGCTTGGGGGCAGTAGTTGTGGACGGCGCTCGCGAGGTCCCCAGAGCCCGGCTTTGGTTAGCAGCAGCAGTCATCGTGATTCTGCAGGTCGCTGTGGTCTCACAGGTTCCTCCGTTCTCCGGGAGCGCGGACCTGGTTCCGTTGGCGGCGATGAGTATCGGACTCATTTTCGGGTCGCTCCCCGGGGCGATCTTCGGGTTTTCGATCGGGCTGGCGATGGACTTTCTGCTCGTTCAGACTCTTGGTGAGTACGCACTTCTGGACCTCGCTGTCGGCTATGGGGCAGGGCGTTTGATGGAGTTGCGCCCGTTCACAGGGAGGCTGTACCTTGTTCCACTCGGAGCAGCTGCAGCAGCGGTTTCGACTCTTGGCTTTGGCCTACTGCAGGTTCTTTTTGGCGCGGGTGCCAATCTCAGTGGCACAGTGATTCAGCAGGCAGCACTTGCAATCGTTTGGGGCGCGGCTCTGGCCGTGCCTGTCCACGCTCTGGTTCGTCGGATAACCCGGGCGTCAAAGACACCAGATGGAGGCGGTTCGGCACGTCGTCGAGCCTACGCTACGGGCGGTCTGAGTCCGCTGACACCAGGGAAGCGCCGGTGATTGAGCCATTTGAGGCTCCGGGGCGGGAGCCCTCGTCGAGCCGGCTGGGGCGCCGGGTGGCCTTCCTCGGTGCTATTGCGTTCGTCCTGTTCGGCTTGCTGCTGCTTCGGCTTTGGTATTTGCAGGTGCTTGAAGGCGACGGGTACTTGGCCAAGGCGAATGACAATCAGATCCGAGAGGTTGCGATTGCTGCCCCTCGGGGTCGCATCGTTGATCGAAATGGACGCGTTCTGGTGGATAGCCGACCTTCGACTGCGATCGTCGTACTTCCGGGGCGTCTTCCCGAAAGGGGCAGCCCTGAGCGTGCTGCGGTTTCACAGAAGCTCTCGTCGGCGCTCGGACTCGAGACTGCGACAAGTCCCTGCAAGGCTGGGGACACGATTGAGGTTCTGACTCCGCTTGGCTGTCGTATCGAGAAGGAAGCAGCAGCGCTTCCGTACGCAAACATCACGATCAAAGAGGACGCTTCACACGCTGAGGCTGCCTGGGTCCTTGAGAATCGACGGACCCTGCCAGGCGCCGATGTGACGCGAATTTGGCTGCGCTCATACCCACACGGTGCAGTTGGAGCCCAACTTTTCGGAACAGTTGGTGAGGTAACGGCGGAGCAGCTCAATAAGCCCAGGTTCGACGGAATTCGTCAGGGAACCGTCATCGGCCAGAGTGGACTTGAGTACGAATACGACCGGTACCTCAGAGGGCGCGATGGTGCCGAGCGAATTCAGGTTGATGCTTCCGGACACGCGAGGCGAACTCTGGCGAAGGCAGACCCGGTCCCAGGCAGGACACTCCGTCTCTCACTTGATCTAGGAGTCATGAAGGAAGGGCAGTCTGCGCTTGAGGCAGCCATCGGACTAGGTGAAGGGACTGGCTATAGCGCCGCTGCATATGTGGCAATTGACCCTCGCGACGGTCGAGTGGTTGGGCTCGGCTCGGCTCCTTCGTTTGATCCAAGTGTTTTCGCGAAGCCGATCAGCACCTCGGCCTACCAGCAGCTCTTTGGCAAGGGCGCTCTTTACCCGCAGCTTGACCGTGCGATTCAGTCCGCATACCCCACTGGCTCAACATTCAAGCCAGTCACTGCTCTGGCTGCTCTTGAAAAGGGGATTGTTACCCCGAGCACAACAATTGACGACCCCGGGAGCATCAAGATCGGGAACATCGTCTTCCACAATGCCGGAAATATTGGCTACGGCTCAGTTGACCTCAGCAATGCGCTGCGAGTTTCCTCGGATGTCTACTTCTACCGCTTGGGCGCAGAGCTCAACAGCACAGAGCCACTTGGCGGTGCGATCCAGAAATGGGCACGCCAACTTGGCTTTGGCACGCCTACTGGTATTGACCTTCCGGGTGAGGTAGGAGGGACGATCCCTACTCCTCATTGGCGCGATGAGCGGAAGATTCAAGAGCAGGAGTGCGCCAAGAAGAATGGCCGACCTTGTGGCCTTTCAGACGGGCGGCCGTGGGCAGTGGGCGACAGCGTCAACCTTTCCGTTGGCCAGGGCGACTTTCTCGCCACTCCACTGCAGTTGGGCGTCGCCTATGCGGCCTTGGTGAATGGAGGCAAGGTCATGCAGCCCCGCGTTGCTCAAGATGTACGTAACGACAGGGGGTTCGTACTTCAGGCCATTCGGACTGCGCCACCGAAGCAGGTTCCGCTTGACCAAGGAGATGTGAAGGCAGTCATGGAAGGGCTCCATGCGGCGGCAATGGAAAGCGGGGGAACCTCGGCTGATGTGTTTGCCGACTTTGGACGAACTGTCTACGGAAAGACTGGGACAGCCCAGCGCGCAGGCCAGAACGACCAAGCTTGGTACGCGGCCTACTTCCCGGACAGGAAGAAGCCGTTGGTAGTGGTTGTGACTGTTGAGAAGGGTGGCTTCGGCGCTGTGTCAGCTGCTCCCGCTGCCCGCCTGATTGCGTCACAGTGGCTCGGAGT
>CAZZKI010000147.1:0-4233 GCA_964654785.1 uncultured Solirubrobacteraceae bacterium | reverse complement strand
AGAGCTTCGAGTCAACCTGGGAAAGCGAGCTGATCTTTGAACCCTTGTTCCAGATCTGCTTCAGCTGGTCGGTGGTGAGACAGTCAACGCCAAGCGCTGGGTTGGCAACAACGGCGATGCCGTCGTTAGCGACCTGGATTGCTTGGTAGGTGATCCCGTTCTTCTTGCAGACTGCGGCCTCTTCGTCCTTGATCTCACGCGAAGCGTCTGAGATGTCGGTCTCGCCTGCGCAGAACTTCTGGAAGCCACCGCCGGTACCGGACTCGCCGACTGCGATCTTGACTCCGGCCTGCTGCTCGTTGAAGGCCTCGCCAGCTGCCTGAGCGAATGGGAACACGGTGCTTGAGCCGTCAATGCGGATCGAGCCTGACAGGTCGCCGCCGCCGGATGAGGACGAGTCTCCGCAGGCGGAAACGCCGACTGCGACTACGAGAGCCGCTGTGAGAGTGATTGCACCCTTCTTGGTGATCAAAGGAATTCTCCTTGTGGTCTTTCTTGTTGGTTTGGGGGTCGGAGTTCGGAACAGTTCCGGCCCTTGGCGAAAGAATGGTGAAAGAAGGGTGTCGCCCGTGTAAAAGAGTTGTGAACGACAAAATACATTTCTGCAGCAACCATGCAAATAGGGCGGTTTTACACCAAATAGTCTGGACTTCGACAAGACTCGTATACAGGGTGTAGATTCATCTATGGAGGAGAATCTCGCCCGGGCCGTCAGGCTTTGAGCGCAAACCTAATTCAGGAGACACCGTGAAGACACGCTTCATAACTTCCCTTGTTGTCAGCGCAGCAGTCGCTTCGATGGCACTACCCGCAGTCGCTTCGGCCGCAACCCCGGCTGAGACCTACACCACGGTCAAGAGCACTGTGAGCTCGGGCCCATCGGACTGCGACAACATGCGAGTCCTCAAGATCGGCAAGTCAAGCGCCAAGAATGTGCTTGTGCTGATTCCAGGCTTCCTCGGCGGATCAGGTGACTTCCGTGTTATCGGTCGCCGTTTGGCCACCTCCTTCAAGAACCTTCAGGTTTGGGGAATTGACCGCCGCAGCCAGTGCCTTGAAGACCTTTACGGCTTCAGCAACGGCAACCCAACTGAGGCGCTCGGCTACTACTACTTCGGCCAGACCCTCAACGGTCACAAGTTCGTTCCGCCAGCAGAGGGCCAGCCCGGAGTTGAAGCTGCCCGCACTTGGGGCCTGAAGACCACCCTTGAGGACATCCGCTCAGTCGTCCTTGCTGCCAAGTCAGGTGGCCGCAAGGTCATCCTCGGCGGTCACTCCCTCGGTGGTTCCCTCACCTCTGAGTACGCGACTTGGGACTTCAACGGCACGCCCGGCTACCAGGATGTAGCCGGCCTCGTGCTGATTGACGGCGCGGCCCGAGGTACCTTCGGCGCTCAGCCGGACGCCACACTCATTAACTCTCAAATCAGCGCCCTCTCGTCTGGCCTTCCGTTCTCGCAGATCCTCCCGGGAGCCCCCACCTACTACACGGGCGTTCTTCCTGAGATGGCAGCGCTTTACGCGATCAAGCAGCCAAAGGCCAACAGTGCGCTCCAAGGCCTCCTCAACAATGTTGGATTTGGGGCCTTCACCCGCCCAATCGTTGGCTCAACCGGCAAGCTGACAAACGAGGGCGGCCTTGGTTACGCCTTCGATCGTGACACGTCACCCGCCAATTTCGGGCTCTTCCACATGAATATGGGAAGCCTGAAGGAGCCGTCAACACCATCCGGTTCGGCTGGCTGGACCGACGGTGGTATCACAGACGTCGCCGACCTCAAGGTCCTGTTCGGAGTTGAGCCAGGCAACTTCGTTGAGTGGTACTTCCCGAAGCGCCTTTCAATCGAGGTCGGTGCAGCAACCAACCTCTCCAAGACGTCCCTGACTGACAGCCTCGGACTCCGTCCATGGCACTGGGCCAATGTGACGACTCCGCTGTACGCGTTTGAGACAGGCCTCACCTGCGCTAACCGCCCAGCGATCACTCCTGGCAATGCTGCATCCGTCGCAGCGATGCTCGCGTGGATCAACGCTAACAAGACAACTGAATGCGGCGTCCTCGGCGGAGCTCGCTCCTTCAAGAACGGTTCGAAGATCTCGAAGGCAACCTTCGTCTCCGACCACAACCAAGAGCACCTTGACCCGCTCGTGGCCCGCGCAAAGGACAACAAGTTCCAGAGCACGCTGGTCACCTTCCTCAAGTCGCTCAAGGTCAGCTAAGAGCAAAGTGCCTTTAGAACCACCCGACGGCCTGCGGGCCGTCGGGTGGTTCGCTAGGATCCCCTTACGATGCGTAGCCGCTCAAAGACATTCCTCACAACCGTCGCCACCACGGCCTTCGGCCTCGCCCTTGCTGCCCCAGAGGCATTCGGACGAATCACTGGTGGCGAGGGCTGGTACGGCCCAACTACTGACAAGGTCGTGACCAATTTTGGCTTCGCAATCATCTTCGGCATTCCGGCGCTCCTTGTGATTCTGAGCATCCTTCAGCGCCGGGCTGAGAACCGCGAACATGAGCACCTTGAAGCTGAGCATGCTCGCGCTGATCTCGCCGAGTGGAACGGCGGCTGGTAGACCAACCAGTCATTTACGAGCGCCGCGGTAACGCTGCGGTACTCACCATCAACCGGCCTGAGTGTCGCAATGCTGTTGACGGCCCCACTGCTGATGCCCTTGAGGCTGCCTATAGCGAGTGGATTGAGGACGACGAGGCCAAGGTCCTTGTCCTTACTGGAGCGGGCCCGGACGCCTTCTGCGCTGGGGCGGATCTAAAGGCAATTGCCAGCCTCCAGTCGAGAGTCGGTTCGAAAGGCGGACCACTCGGCTTCACAAGAGAAATCGCGCCGAAGCCAACGATTGCCGCGATCGAGGGCTGGGCAGTAGCTGGAGGCCTTGAGCTGGCTGCGTGGTGCGATATCCGGATCGCTTCGGAGTCCGCCAAGCTCGGTTGCACCGAACGCCGCTTTGGGGTCCCCCTGATTGACGGCGGGACCCAGCGCCTACCGAGAATCGTTGGACAAGGGAGGGCGCTTGACCTGATTCTTTCTGGCCGGGTCGTTGATTCAGCGGAAGCGTTGGCGATGGGCTTGGTGACGCGTGTCGTCCCTGATGGAACAGCTATCGAATCCGCACTCAAGCTTGCCGAGCAGCTTGCTGGCTTCCCGTCCCAGGCGCTTCTCGCTGACCGCCAGTCCACGCTTGAGGCATTCGACAGGCCGCTGGAGGCTGGACTCCTTGTGGAAGGAGAGCGTGGCGCCAGCGCAGTCGTCGAGGGCGCACTGGGTGCTGAACGGTTTATCTCCGGCGAAGGGCGCGGCGGCGATAGCATCCCGCCACAGTCGAACTGACCTTCAGTTCGGCAAAGCAACACCACAGCGGGGAGGCTGAGGGATGGCTAACCAATTTGTAACCGGAGGAACCGGGTTTATTGGCCGCAGGCTCGTTGAGAACCTGCTCAATCGCGGCGGCACCGTTTACGCGCTCGTCCGCCCGGAATCGATCGGCAAGATTGACGCGCTGCGTGAGTCGCTTGAGCACGGCGACCGTCTGATCCCAGTTGAGGGAGACCTTGGCTCACCCATGCTCGGTGTGAGTGCTGGCGGGATCGAGAAGCTCAGCTCAGAAGTAGACGAGTTCTTCCACCTAGCGGCCGTCTACGACATGACTGCCGACGAGGAGCGCAACCGGATTGCCAATGTTGAAGGCACCCGCCACGCAGTCGAGCTGGCCAATGCGCTGGGAGCAAGGATGCACCATGTCTCCTCCATTGCCGTCGCAGGTGACCACAAAGGCAACTTCCGCGAGGACATGTTCGACGAGGGTCAACCCCTCACCCACCCGTATCACCGAACCAAGTTCGAAGCCGAAAAGATAGTCCGGACCGATTGCACGGTTCCGTGGCGGGTCTACCGCCCAGCAATCGTTGTCGGCGACTCTCGCACTGGCGAGATGGACAAGATTGACGGCCCCTACTACTTCTTCAAGGCCATCCAAAAGGCTCGTGGAGCAATCCCAGCATGGATTCCACTGATCGGCCCGGAGATGGGCGACACGAACGACGAGCACTTCATCGTCACCAACACGGGCCCGTCGAGCACGCTGCTGCTGGAAGTGTTCCTCTCGACCGACACCCGGAACGACTACGCGCTTTCGATCGATGTGCGGCCCCCGTGTCCCGAGGACCTCGACGGGGACGGCGAGATCGGCGGAAGCGACATCGCGCTGCTGCTGCTC
>CAZZKI010000146.1:0-4261 GCA_964654785.1 uncultured Solirubrobacteraceae bacterium | reverse complement strand
GGCCACGGCACCCATGTCGCAGGCACAATCGCTGAGGCAACCAACAACCGCCGCTACATGACGGGCCTTGCTTGGGGAGCGACAATCCTGCCGCTGCGAGTCCTTGACGCTGACGGAAACGGTGACTCTGCTGCCATCGCCCAAGCGATTCGCTACGCGGCGAACAAGGGTGCAGCCGTCGCCAACTTGAGCATTGAGTTCGACCCGGGCACCACTGCCGGCCAGATCCCGGAAATCATTGACGCCATTGACTACGCCACCTCGAAGGGCACGCTGGTGGTTGCAGCTGCAGGCAATGACGCTGACAGCAGCGTTACCTACCCCGCCAAGTACGGGCCAGTGCTCGCAGTCGGTGCCACTACAGAGCATCGTTGCCTTGCCGAGTACTCCAACTACGGCGATGGCCTTGACATCGTCGCCCCAGGTGGCGGCCCAGATGCAGACATCAGCAGCGACCCGAACTGCAGGCCATTCGGCAGGTCAGGCCGCGACATCGTCCAACTGGGACTTGGCCGCGGAAGCAGTGGGGCTGCCGCAGTGCCCTACCGCTTCATCCTTGACGCTGAGGACGGAACCTCAATGGCAACCCCGCATGTCTCAGCAGCAGCAGCCTTGGTCGTCGCGAGTGGCGTGCTTGGCGCCCACCCAACTCCGGCACAGATAACTACCCGCCTGCTTGCCACCGCGGACCCAACTTCAGACTCGAACCATTACGGCGCTGGCCTGCTGGACGCTGGCCGCGCTACCAAGCCGACTCCCGACTCTTAAGTCGTTCGGATAATCAGGACTGCGCAGGGGGCGTGGTGCGAGATCCGGTTGGGGACTGATCCCAAGAGGAACCTGCGCGCCCCCGTCATTCCCTTGTTGCCTACGACAATCAGGTCGGCCTCAATCTCTTCAGCAACATCAAGGATTGCGTCGGCTGGGTCGCCTTGACGAGCGTGAGTCACAACCTCTAGCCCCTCGCCGGCAAGCCCCTTGGCGCGGTCAAGGGTTGCGTCAACATCCTGACGCGGGTTGATCGCCCACTCCAAGTCCTTGGGTACCTCAACTGCTTCCTCACGCAACCGAGCTGGTGCAACAGGCTCGTACGCAGAGACAATGTGGAGTTGTGCTCCTGACGAGTTGGCAAGTTCTGCTGCCTTGCGAACGGCCTCATCAGCCGTCTCTGAACCGTCAGTGCCTACTACGAGTTTCTTGAACATGCCCACACCTTAAGCGCAGATTCACCCTGCAACCCTTGTGTGAAATGAATGTCACACAAGCTTTGTGATGGCGATGACTCCCCCGGCGATGATGAATGCGAAGGTAATTACCTGCACCCAGAACCACATGGGGGTCATCTTCACTGCGCTGCTGCCTCCTGCTCGGGTGCCTCTACTTCTGGCCCGTCCCCACCTTTCAGAAGGCGCCATACCGAGAAGATCATGATCAATGTGATGATCACGAAGCTCGAAACACACCACTGGCAAATCGCCTTGACGTCAAACACTTCGCGGTAGGTCAAGTAGGCGCTAAACGCCCAGCCTGGTACTGCCAGTGCAGCTGTGATGAACCTGCCGTTCTCGCCCTTGATGAAGAGCGAGCCGAAGATCAACAGGTAGCCCCCGAGCCCGAGGTAGGCAACAGGAAGGAAACCGTCCTTCTTGCCGTTAACCCACGCCCACTGTGACTCTTGGACCTTCTCGCAGCCGCCTGCGATCAGGCAGACGGACTGAATCCCCTCAAAGTGGATGTACGACAGGTATCCGGCGACTCCGATGCCGACAGCAGTCAGCGCGAAGAGAATGCGGCGAAGCCGCCGGTCTGTCACTTGCCGAGCGCCTGGTCGAAGATTGCAGTGAAGGAGCTTGCTTGGCTGATGTCACCTGCTGGCGTCATCGGCGCAAGGTCGCCGCCAGTCTTTCCGAACAGGAATGAGGGCGTGCTGTTAAAGCCAGCCTTCGCGGCACTGTCAGCGTCACGCTGAAGAACCTTGTCCCAAAGCTTTGACTTGGCATCGGCAGTTGCCTTGGCAGTGTCGAAGCCCGCGATTCCACTTCCAATCCAGTTCAGGTAAGCAGGAGTCGCGTAGACCTCACTCTCCGGCTTCTGGTTGAAGTACCAAAGCTCGATGAAGTTGATCCCCTTCTTCTGAAGGCCGGCAGCGTGTGCGTACTTGGCTGCGTTCTCCGAGTCGTTGGTTCCAGGTGTCTGCTGGTCGAGGAAGTGGAGGATTCGGAACTCGAACTTCAGCTTCCCTGTCTTGACGTAGTCACGAAGGATTGTTGGCAGCGCGTTTACATCGAACTCACGGCAGGCTGGGCACTTGAGGTCTCCGTACTCAACGAATGTGTAGGGGGCGTCCGGCTTGCCGGCAACAAGACCAACCTGTGGGACGCCAGCAAGCGAGTCCGCGACATCAGCGATGCCGTTTGGCTTGCCTTCTGGGGCGGAACTAGAGGAGCTTCCCCCACTTCCCGATATTGCAACGACAGCGATGATCGCTGCTGCTGCAATCACGACGATGCCTCCGAGCTGCCAGATGCGCTTCTTGCGCTGGGCGGCTGCTGCGTCGGCTGTGGCTTGTGCCTCACGGGCTGCGCGCGCGGCAGCCTGCTTCTCGGCTTTGGTCTGACGGGGTTCGTTAGTGCTCATTCGCGGAAGGATAAAGGAGACAACTTCAACCGCGCATAAATACGAGCGCGTCACCCTCCGTGCGTAGAGTTCCGCGCGTGCGGACGGCGGCCCTGATCACACTTGGTTGCCTGGTTGGAGCAGTGCTTTCGCTGCTCCTCTTCAACATGGGCCTGACCTACGACCCAGCAGCATGGGCTGTCTGGGCTGCTGAGCTTCCCCACCGAAAGATGGGCCTGGGCAGCGGCCCGTCATGGAAGCCCCTGCCGGTGTTTGTCACCGCCCCGTTTGCGCTTGTCTCATGGAACTTCGGCGGAACGGTTTGGCTGGCGATCACCCGCGCCTGCGCTCTCGGCACCAGCGTGATCCTTTGGCGAATGGCAAGCCGAGTGGCCAGCGCCGACAGCTCGGCTAGTTCGAGCAGCCCAGCAGCAGTTGCGGCTGGGGCCACCGCAGCACTGATCCCGTGGCTAATTCCAAGTTGGGTGCAGTTCGCAGCCGGTGGCGGGTCGGAGCCAGTCCTGATGGCACTGTTGCTGGCTGGCGTCGAAGCCCACCTCGCGCGCCATTATCGGTTGGCTCTGGCGCTTGGAGTCCTGGCCGGGCTGGTTAGGCCAGAGGTTTGGGCATTCCTCGCTCTCTACGGGATCTGGATGCTGCGGCGCGACTGGCGCCGGGCAGCACTCCCACTCGGCCTCGGCGCCCTAATTGAGCTAGTCGGCTGGTTTGGGATCCCCAGCCTTGCCGGCGGCGACCCGTTGCAGGCAACTCACAGGGCCCGCGTCTACACCAACAGGATCGTCCCAGTGGACGAATTTGCAAGCCGCGTCGCCGCTGAGCTGCCATGGCCCGCTTGGGCGCTGATCGCTATCGGCGTTGGGGTGACGATCCGGCTCCGCGACCGTCTCCTCACCACCTTCACAGCTGCCGGCCTCGGCTGGTTGGTGTTGGTGACGGTGATGACTGAACTTGGCTACTCAGGCATCGCGCGCTACGCACTTCCAGCCCTAATCCTTCTGGCAGTCCCGGCTGGGGCAGCAGTCGGTTGGGCCGTTGGACTTGCCGGTAGCTGGCAAAAAGTTGGGCTTGGATTCACAGCACTCGCACTGGTCTTGATGTTCGCCACCCGCGAGCCGCTGCTTAAACAACGGGTCGACAAGGTTGAACAGATCGGCACCCTCGGGAAGAGTGCTGTCGCGGCGATGAACGAAGTTGGCGGACCTCACAAACTCATTGCCCGTTGTGGCTCACTTGGCACCGGCTGGATCTACACGCCGGTTATTTCGTGGCGGGCGCAAATCTCGCTCGGCAACGTTGGGCGCCTCCACACCGCCCCCACCATTCTTCTTCTGCCAACCAAGCCGACGACAAGCACTGCGTTCCCCGGGCTTCGAGACAAGTTCCAACCAGTCCCACCAGCGGGAGCCACGACCTCAAAGGTCCTCGCATCCAACCGCGACTGGCAGGTTGTCGAGTACTCAAGCGCGACTGCTAGCTGCCGCCGCTAGTTACTGCTTCGGGCAGTAAGCCGTGCTCAGTTGGCCAGTCGTCTCGTAGACATTCATGTAGCCATCCGTGTAAAGGATGTGGATCCTTCGCTTGAGGCGCAGGCTCGGCTGGAGTCGAAGCCATGGTTGCTCGGGAG
>CAZZKI010000145.1:0-4269 GCA_964654785.1 uncultured Solirubrobacteraceae bacterium | reverse complement strand
CTCTGGGACTGTCCGGACGAGACGCTTCGAGAGATCGTCCACCCCTGCAGAAGTAGCAGAGCTGGTGAGTAGGACAGGAACATCGCCGCCGACCCGCGCTTGCCATTCCTTGACGGCGTCCTCGCCCTGCTCCGGACTGACCAAGTCGCACTTACTTAGCGCGATGACTCTTGGGAGGCGAGCCAAGCGCTCATCGTGGGCCTCCAGCTCTGCCTCAACTGTCTCGAAGTTAGCTACGGGATCGCTGCCATCAAGAGGGGCAAGGTCAAGAACGTGGACCAACAGACGAGTACGCTCAACATGAGCAAGGAACTCATCACCGAGGCCAGCACCAGCGCTGGCCCCCTCAATCAGTCCAGGAATATCCGCGACGACAAGTTGACGCTCGTCCGCTTGAATCGTTCCCAGCACGGGTTCAAGCGTCGTGAACGGGTAGTCGGCGATCTTCGGGCGGGCGCGAGTCATTGATGCCAAAAGGGAGCTCTTGCCAGCGTTAGGAAGACCGACGAGCCCAACATCCGCAAGCAGTTTAAGTTGCAAATGCAGTTCAGCTTCTTCGCCTCCGACACCCCGCTCGCTGAAGCGAGGTGACTGACGGGTTGCAGTTGTGAAGTGAGCGTTCCCCTTGCCGCCCTTGCCTCCACGCGCCACAACGATCTCGGTCCCTGGAGTGACCAGGTCAATGGTTGAGCCATCCTCGCGTTCAACAACAGTGCCGGGCGGGACTGGGATCAGCAGCCCCTCCCCATCAGCCCCATGCCTGTTGTTGCCTTCCCCGTGCCCACCGCGGCCCGCTTGAAACTTGCGGCGTCTCTTAAAGGCAGCGAGATCGCGCAGAGATGCGTCACAGACCAAGGTGACATCACCTCCACGCCCACCGTCACCACCGTCGGGACCTCCGCGAGGAACGTGAGCCTCACGCCGAAAGGAGACGCAGCCATCGCCTCCGTTGCCGGCAATTACCTCAATTGTCGCTGAGTCCTTGAGCACTGTTGGCCTATCGTCCCATCAACAGACCTAACAAGGAGTTGACTGATGCCTGACAACCGAACAATGATCATCACTGGAGCTTCGAGCGGCATCGGAGCAGCAACCGCGCGCAAGGCAGCAGGCGAAGGTTGGAACCTCGTTCTCGCAGCCCGAAGCACCGACAGACTCGCGTCACTTACTGAGGAGCTCGGCGGCTCTTCCCGTGCGGTGCCCGTGACCTGTGATGTCAACGACTGGGCTTCTCAACAGGCGCTCTCAGACGCTGCCACCGACGCATTTGGCCGCATTGATGCTGTCTTCGCAAATGCGGGGTTTGGTGGACCAGGCGGGTTTACGGGCTCCACTCCAGAGGCCTGGCGTGACATGGTGCTTACGAATGTCTATGGCGCGGCTTTGACGGTACGAGCCAACTTTGAGGCCCTCAAGGAGAGCAAGGGCCATCTGTTGCTGACTGGCTCGGTGGCTGGACGGCGGGCTATCCCCGGTTCGCTCTACTCCTGCACCAAGTGGGCCGTTACGGCCATGGGCGAGGCAGTGAGAGGCGAGGTAGCCGGCTCAGGAGTTCGCGTGACTCTGATTGAGCCCGGCATCGTCGCGACACCATTTTGGGACGACGGCAAGGGACCATTGGAGACTCCCCTTCAAGAGGAAGACATTGCCGGTGCGGTGATGTGGGCTCTTAACCAACCGCCACATGTAGACGTGAACGAGATTCTGATCAGACCTTCAGCCCAAGCTGTCTGACACCGAGAACAAGAACGGCGACCTTTTGGTCGCCGTTAGAACTTCCAAGTTTTTGATTGCTACGAGGCTGCTTCGTCAGGGACGACGGAGATCTTGCGGCCTGCCCAGCCCTTGCTGAAGACGACTGTTCCAGCCGACTTGGCGAAAATCGTGTCGTCACGCCCGATGCCACAGCCATTGCCTGGCTTGAAGCGGGTACCACGCTGACGGACGATGATCTCACCGCCGGTGACCTTCTGACCAGCGAAAACCTTTACGCCGAGACGCTTTGCGTTTGAGTCGCGTCCGTTACGGCTGGATCCAAGGCCTTTCTTATGTGCCATGAGTTTCTCAGTCCTCCTTCTCGGCGGCAGGCTTAGCAGCAGTCTTCTTGGCAGCTCCACCGGAAAGGGCAACGCTCGTTACCTCAATGCGGCTCAGTGCCTGTCGATGTCCGGTACGGCGGCGGTAACCACGCTTGGGCTTGAACTTGCCGACACGAAGCTTGGGGCCACGCTCATGGGCGACTACCTTGGCCTCAACCTTGGCCTTGGCCAGTTCGGCAGATTCGATGGCGATTGCGTCGCCATCGCCGCGGATCATCAAAGTCTCAAGCGAGACAGTGGATCCTTCGTCTACGGGCAGGCGTTCAACGAGCAGGGTTTGACCCTGTTCCACGCGGTATTGCTTGCCTCCGGTTTTGACGATTGCGTACATCGGCTAATCAAGATACCGACTGGCCGCTGCCGACGCTTGTCTGGGCGTCATCAGCCCCCGCGTCAACGATGACTGCCTCGGCTTCGTTACGTCCGGCTTTCTCAATTCGAACCATCACTCGCTTACCCACGAGAGGCATCCCGTCCCTAACGGAAACGATGTAGCCGTCGATCTTTGCGACAGCATCGTTGGCCTTGAACATGTGCGGCTCGACCAGTTCAACATGGACTTCCTCACCGCTTCTGAACGGCACGGCCCGTTCCTCAACCTTCTCAAGCGAGGAAGCAAGCAGGACATCAAGATGGTCAGTCGGGAGGCCCTCCGACCCTTCGAAGAAGAACTTCTTGCCGGTGTCAGCTTCCACGCCCTTCAGCATCCACGCACCTTGTCCGGTGAACTCTGCTGTTACCCGAGGATTCATCTGAAGCAGGATCGCTTCAGCGTCCGGGTTGTCCGCAGCGATCTCACGCATCTTGCGAGCGAAGCCGATGGCGATTGTCTCCTCGCTTGGCACCACACCCTCTCCTTCGCAAACGCGACAAGGGCGAGTCATGATCTCTCGGACTCCGTCTGTCACGTTCTGGCGCGTCATCTCAACGAGCCCGAGCGGAGAGATCTCGACTACGAAGGTCTTTGTCTTGTCCTGATTTAGCGCCTTCTGCAAGGTCTTCAATACGGCGTCGCGGTTACGGGCGCGAGCCATGTCAATGAAGTCAATGACGATGATCCCGCCGATATCGCGCAAGCGCATCTGCCGAACAGCTTCCTCAGCGGCCTCAAGGTTGGTCTTGGTGATGGTGTCTTCGAGCCGCGCGCTCTTGCCCCGACCTACGAATGACCCCGAGTTCACGTCGATGACTGTGAGTGCCTCTGCGTAGTCAATGATCAGGTAGCCGCCGCTCGGAAGATCAACGCGGCTGGAAAGGGTCGACTTCAGAGTCTTCTCAACCCCGAACTCCTCAAACATCCCCTTCTTTCCGTCCCAAAGCTCAACGCGCTCAACAAGCTCTGGAGCCGTGCGAGTGAAGAATGAGACGAGGCGGTCGTATTCCTTCTGGTTGTCGACCACTGCCTTTTCAAACTCATCTGTTGCGATGTCACGAACCACACGAACTGCCAGGTCAGCCTCTTGGAATACCGGCGCTGGAGCCTGAGTCTCGGAGACTCGGCGGTCCAAAACTTCGGCCAGCTTGTAGAGGTAAGGAAGCTCGCGACCAATGTCTTCTTCCTTAGCACCATGAGCAGCTGTGCGAATGATGACGCCGCCCTGCTCAATCTCGACAGCCTTGGCGGCTCGGCGAAGCCGGTTCCGTTCGGCGTCCGGAAGACGACGTGAAACCCCTACGCCCTCGCCCTGCGGCGAGTAGACGAGGAATCGCCCTGGGATTGCCAGCTCCATCGACAGACGAGCACCCTTTGTCTTCAGCGGATCCTTGACCACCTGAACTGTGATCTCTTGGCCCGGCTTCAAGAGGTCATTGATCGTGCTGTCGCCAGCTTTGCCCTTACCGCGACCACGGCGAGGCGTCTCGACTCCAGGCAGGACGATTTCGTCCACATGGAGGAAGCCGTTCTTCTCGAGACCAATGTCAACGAAGGCTGCCTCAAGGCCAGTGACAACGTTGTCAACCTTGCCCTTGTAGACGTTGCCAACTATTGATTTCGTTGAGCGTCGTTCAAGGTAAAGCTCTGCAACCTTGAACTTGGGGTCAGGCCCCTTGCCTGGCACTGCAGCTTGGTCTACGCGGCCATCAGCCTCCAGCAGGGCAACCCTGGTTTCGGCATCGTCAGCGCTGACGAGCACATGCTTTCTCACTTTCGGTCCTTCTTTCGGTTGTT
>CAZZKI010000144.1:0-4292 GCA_964654785.1 uncultured Solirubrobacteraceae bacterium | reverse complement strand
GACAGGTTCGGCAGGATGCCGAGGCCAATGTTGGCAAGGTCGTTACTTGACATTCCCTGCCAGTCAAGTCCGCACATAACAGTGTGGTAGTCGTTGCCTGCCGTTGCGTAGGCATCGTTGTGAATGATCGCTTCGTAGTTCCCAACGAGTCCGTGGCCGTAGATGATTGAGAAGGCTGGGTTGGTTACCGAACTGCCGTCTTCGCTTACGGAGCTCCGAGGGATGTTGCAGACGAACGGAGCTTGGTCCACGTTGCCAGTCATTTGCTTCGGGTTACCGTCGGCGCCGTAGTTCATTGATGCGCCAGGGGGGCAGCCGGTCCTGTTAAGGAAGCATGGAACGTTGATAGTTCCGTAAACGCGGCGGATTACCTCGCTGTTCTGCGCGGCTGTGAAATCGCGAGTCTTCGCGCGGTCAATCGTGAAGCTGGGTGAATTGCCCTGAATGGTGCGGTCAGCCATTGTGGTGTCGCCAAGCGCTGCGAAGGCTTGGTTGCGAACTGAGAGCAGACGGCCCGAGAGGCTCTGCTGGCTCGCGACTGTGAACTGCCACATCAGGTAGATGCTCGAACGCGTGACGTTTGCTCTGGTCGCGACAGAGAACATTCCCTCAAATTCGGACTTGCGCTTGGCAAGAGTGCCGGTGGCCTTCTTGTCACGAAGCTTCTTGAAGTCAGCGTTTGGAGCGATTAGTGCCCCGCTCGCGTTCTTCATGTTCCGAAGGATCACGACGTATGTGTGACCTTCCGTGAAGTTGATCAGTGGCCTCAGGATGAGGTCTTGGTTGCCCGTGGTGGAGACTGCGTCAAGTTCACCGAAAATTGGCCAACGCTGCCCTGTGGACTTGTCAATGACGATTGCTCCAGCGTCAGCATCTGTGTAGTGCTGCGGGGCAGTCTCAAGGTTGATCTTGCTCTTGACAAGGTCAAGTCCTGGAATGAAGGTGATGAGCATTGAGCCTGGGCTGAATCCGTCATTTCTGTTCCACTCAGTCGGGTCAATATGGGTGCCGCTGTTGTTGGCTGGTGTCCCGGTTGAGGGAAGAGCCAAGCGAAGCTTTGTGGGCTTCTTTGAGTCAGCGACCGTGAAGTGGTTATTTGGGTAGGGGAGCAGGCACGCTGAACTATCAGTGGTGTCGCAGGTAGTGCTGGCTGCGAAGGCAGACCCAGTTGACATCAGCGCTACGGCAGTTGCGCCCGCAAGGGCAAGTAGTGACTTTCTCATCCGGTTCTCCCCTCCCAGAGCGAACATTCGGTTACTTACTTACGGAAACGCTACCGTATTCGTCAACAGGCGCGCTCCAGTCAACGATGCGAAAGAGGCCGGTTACTCGTCGGTTGGACCACCAAGGGTGAAACCGATCTCCGCTCCGCCGCCCTCTCGATTGCTAGCTGACGTTGAGCCATTGTGTCGCTCAACGATCTGCTGGACAATGGAGAGGCCAAGCCCGGATCCGGGCACATTACGAGCTTCAATGCTGCGGTGGAAGCGGTCAAATATCTTCCGCTCGTCACCTGGTTTGATGCCCGGGCCATGGTCAATCACCGTGACGCTCAAGCCGTCAACCTTTACTTCGATCGGCTCGTCAGACGGGTCAAATTTGATTGCGTTGTCAACCAGATTGCTGACGGCCCGCTCAAGGCCGCGCTGCTGCCCGTTGACGGTGCCGCCTCGGCCGGTGACGATCACCTCGCGCCCGCTTCGGCGAGTGGCGCGGCTGGCAGTCCGTTGGACAAGCTCGGTGAGTTCAAGCCTGCGGAATTCCTCATCGGCGCTTCCATCGGTGAGTTCGACGAGCTCGTTCACCAGCGCCGACATCTCCGCTGTCTCTGACCTAAGGTCGTCAAGGAGGCGCTTTCGATCCTCAGGTGAGAGGCGGTCAAGTTGGTCGAGCACTGCGAGGTTGGTGGTCATGCTCGTTAGGGGAGTCCTCAGCTCGTGCCCGGCGTCCTGAACAAATCGCTGCTGTTGTTCCTTGGACTCAGCCAAGGAAGCGAGCATTCGCGAAAAAGACCTTCCAAGTCGGCCAATCTCGTCGTTCCCGCCAACAGCGATGTTGGCATCAGGTGATCCGGTTGAGGCGACTTCTTCGGCCGACTCAGTCAGATTCTCAAGCGACTTCGTTGCTTGGTTGGCAAGCAGGAGCCCGATCAGCGCGGCGAGGGCAACGATTGTGATCGTCAGGAAGAGAAGGCGGTCACGAAGGTTGTTGAGCGTTGATTCTGCGTCCGCTGCTGAACGGGCAACTTGGATAGCCCCACCGGAGCGCAGCGCAAGCGTGTAGATCCGAACTGGAGTCTTGCCAACTTGGGCATCACGGATGTGCCGACCTCGCCTACCTGTCTGTCGGGTAGCCAGAGCGAAATCGGACTCATTTACTGGAAGGACGACTGGGTCTGAGACAACGATGTTGCCTGCCGCGTCCAACTGCTGAGTGATGAATACGCGGCCGGTGAGTCTGCCGGCAGGGTCATTTCCGCCAAAGGCATCATCATCGCCACGGTCGTCGCGCTCGGGAGGCTCCGGGGCTGGCGGCTGCGCGGCGGCGCGAAGTGGTGCGGCGCCAAGCCTTCCTTCGCCTGCCAGATGGGCGGCACCGCCAGCAGCGTCGCGAAGGGAATTATCAATCTGGTCGTACAGCTGCGACTTGGTCGCCGCGTAGCCAACGACGCTCGCTGAGATCGCTGCAACTGCAGCGAGAACCCCGAGCAGGATTGCGAACTTCCAGCGAAGGCTCATGGCTCGCGCACTACATAGCCCACGCCGCGAACGGTGTGGAGGACGCGCTCCTCGCCTTCCTCCTCAAGCTTCCTCCGAAGGTACCCGATGTAGACATTGAGGTTCTTGGAGTCTGGGCCGAAGTCGTAACCCCAAATGCGCTCGTGAATGGTGTCGCGGTCAAGGACGATGCCAGTGTTGCGGACGAGCAGCTCCAGGAGTTCGAACTCCGTCTTGGAGAGAGACATCTCTCGGTCGTCCCTCCAGGCCCTGCGCCCTGCAAGGTCCAAGCGGACTCCTGGTCCTTCAAGCTCCTCAACCTCGGTGGTTCCACTGCGGCGCAGCAGCGCACGCATTCTGGCGAGCAGCTCCTCGAGCGCATAGGGCTTGGGGAGGTAGTCGTCGGCGCCGGCGTCAAGCCCAACAACTCGGTCGGATGTTTCGGTGCGCGCAGTGAGGATCAGGATTGGAACCCGCGAGCCCGATGCGCGAACTCTGCGGCAGGCTGCGATGCCATCAACATTGGGCATCATCACATCAAGGATGAGGAGGTCCGGCGGGTCCTCTTCGAAAGCGACAAGGGCTTGGGCACCGTCGTTTACAGCGTCAACTGCGCAGCCTTCAAGAGTCAAAGCGCGAGCGAGGGCCTCTCGCGCTGCGCGGTCATCTTCGGCAATTAGGACCTTGGCTCCATCGAATCCGTTCATGTGCGTCGAGTTTGCCGCATTTCCGAGCGCCCAAGCCTTATTCGCACCGTTTTCTTACCTTTACCCGCTTGGATTCACACCATCGCGGGGCAACCTCTGCCTTGCAGTTCAATTCAAACCATTCAACCCAGGAGAAGAAATGAACCTCAAGGGAAGTAACTCACGGGCCATTGTCGCCGCAGTAATTACTGCGCTGGTGATGGCAGCAATCGGCGGAGCATCAGCATTCGCTGGAGCGACCAAGAAGGCAGCCAAGGCGCCAGCCAAGGCCACCACCAAGGCACCCGCGAAGAAGAAGGTTGCCGTTACAACTGCGACGACAGCCCCAGCTCACGATGAGGCGGCGGAGCACGCAGCATTCGCTCAGGCTCTGGCTGACAAGCTTGGCGTTCCGGTAGCGGATGTAACGGCCGCGCTTGAGTCGCTCAAGCCAGCAGCTGGTACCCACCCTGATCGCAGCACCTTCCCGAAGGCTCTTGCTGACAAGCTCGGGCTTGACGAGGCGACGGTGAAGACTGCCCTCGACGCAGTCCGGCCAGCTCACGGCCCCGACGACCATCGCGGCGGCCCGTTTGGTCCTAACGCCGCAGCTGTAGCTGCTGAGCTTGGTGTGACCGAGGCACAGCTGAAGGCGGCGCTTGAGTCAATCAGGCCAGCGGCAGGCACTCGGCCTGACCCTGCGGCATTTCCTCAGAAGCTTGCTGACGCCCTCAACATTCCAGTAGCGACGGTTAATGCGGCGCTGGCCAAATTCCCACGTCCACCGCATGGCGGCCCTGACGGCGATGGTCCGCACGGTCCACACACTGGGGTTGACCCAGATGGGGACAACTGGACAGGCGCTAACAAGGCTGCCAAGAAGGCTCCA
>CAZZKI010000143.1:0-4301 GCA_964654785.1 uncultured Solirubrobacteraceae bacterium | reverse complement strand
TTGGGGAGGACGCTGTCTTCCCGGGGCGCTCCGTCTTCCGTATCTGAGGAATCTGCTTCTAAGTCTGGGAGTCGGACCTTCCTGCAGGACGCGACGGGCTCCATCCCGTCGCCCGCGCTGATTGTCCTCACGGAGGGTCCGCCTCCCAGCAAGTAGCAGGCCCCATTCAGATGGAGGAGATCGGCGGCGACTAGCGAACGGGTTGGAATGCCGTCGCAGTCTGTTCGAAGGTCACCAAAGTCAGCCCAGATCAAGCTGAAGCTGCCTAAGAGCCTCAGTGAGGGGCGGATCGGGCGGATTGCCCTGCTTGTTGGCGTTTGTGTAATTGGTGCCTTCTACCTCTCGTTGGGTATCAAGCTTGTTGTTGCGCACTACGAGCGAGTAGCCAAAGCTGAGGAGGTTCAAAAGCTTCAGAAGGAGCATGACCGCCTTTCCGCTCAGCGTCGCTCTCTGACTGGCCAGCAGGGTGTTGCCACCGAAGCGCGCCGCCTTGGCATGGTGATGCCGGGCGAAGTTCCATATGTTGTAACCGGCCTTCCCGGCGACCGTCGCTAGGGCTCAGTCTCCAACCTCGCTAGGGTCGGCACATGGACGACCGTGGACTTGAGATAGCCCGCTTCCAATGGGAGGAAGGGACCCGGCGCCTAAGGGCAGCTGACCAAGGTCGCCAAGCGATGGAGCGCGTCGTAGACGAGATCGTCCATGAGTTGCGGCGCAAATTAGGTGGGCCGTTCATGGCTGCGGAGCTGGTTGCTCTGTATGAGGCTGGTACTGACTGGTGCCTTGAGAAGGCGATGGCTGTCGCACCGGCCAACCCAGAGGCTTGGGATGCACCAATCGTTACCGATGCGGCGTTCGCCCTCTACCTGCGCGAGGCATCCGATTACGCAGGCGGTCGGATCCTCTCGCCGTTCGAACGGGACATGGGGTAGGGGCAGAGGCCCCATAAACACTCAGGGGGCCCAGTCGGCGAACCGACCGAACCCCCTTCAGGTTCAACTTGGAGACTTAGTCTCAGTCGCCGGAGCGGCGGATAACGATCTGGTCTTCCTCAATCGTTACTTCCACCGGACGGTGACCGGCCCAGTGCTCAGCATAGACGGGGTCGTCAGCCACGGCAGGGTCGAGCCAAAGCCCGTAGCCCTCTTCGCCATGGTCGAAGGTTCCCTCAAGGACATTGCCCCCCGCTGCGCGGCGGGCCTCAGCTGCTGCGCGTGCTTCCTCTTCGGCCTTCTTGGCCTCTTCGGCTGCACGTGCCTGCTCTTCCTCAAGTTCGGCTGCGATCAGCGCGTCATCAGCATCCCTGAGGTCCACGCCAGGCTCAGTGCCTGCGGGTGCCTCGGGGGTGAGCCCTTGTTCACGCTTGAAGCTGTCGATTTGCTGGACTGTCACCTCTAGTTGGTGAGCAATCCAAGCGTCCGTCCTGCCCTGCTGGACCCATGCTCGAATCTGGTTGAGCTGTGGTTTCAGAGATTTTCTGCTGGACATATCCCGGCCGACTCTATCCGACCGCAGCATTCAGACATCAACTCGCAGGGTCGTGGCCGCCGATCGCGCTGCCTCGGCGGGCTCTGCGCTCGCTGCGCTCGCAACGCGCCCGGCGAGGCAGCCGCTCACGCCCCCGTCCCGGAACCGCTTTCGCGCAGGGACGGTCTCTGCTCGCCCGGACGCGGTCACCGCATCCGCACTAGCTGGCGCGACAGCAGCTCACGCCCCCGTCCCTGAACGTTGAGAGTCGGGCGTGCTTGCGACGCTCGGGCAGAGCGGCGGGACATGTGTCGCTAAGGAGACGGGGACTAGCCGAGGAGCCAGGCGAGGGTGTTGAGCATGACGACCGTGACGACTACGGCCGTCAGGACCATCGAGCCAACGAGTCCAAAGAATCGGACGTTTCCTCGGCGGCGCGTCTGCTCTTGGCGACGGCGAAGCGAACGCTGCTTTGCATCGCGGCGTAGGGCTTCAAGGCGATGACGCTCCCGAACAACTTCTGCTCGGAATGCGTCTTCGAAGCTCTGGATTGACCGGCGTGAGCGCGGTCGGGGCTGTGTCTGTACCGACATCAGTTCCATGACCCTAGCAGTGCCCCAACTCAGTTATGTGCGTAGGCACACACTCCCCACATTCCTGCCTGCTCATTCCGGGCTTTTGCCTCAAGAACACTGAATTCATAGGCTCTTTGAGTATTTGGAGCTATTTCAAGCGTTTTCGCGGCTCCACGTGCGATCAGCTCTCTATTTACGTCTACGCCGTCCTTTGTCCTCACATAGGCCAGCAAACGGCCGTAGCGGTCCCTCTGCTCGCTTCCAGGGGTGAGAACCACAGTCTTGCCGCCCACTAGCTCTTCGTTCAGGTGGCTTGCGACCTTCGCATAACACTCAACGGGAGTGTTCGGCTTAACGCTCTCTGGAGTGTCAACGCCGATGTAGCGCACCCGTTCCTTATTCCCGTTGGCCTCAACAACAATCGTGTCGCCATCAACGACGCGAACCACCTTGGCTTCAAACGGACCGCTGGGCGTACTCGCCTCGCCTCCGCAGGTGGCTAGAGCCACGGCGGACAGGATTGCCAAGAGGCCGATCCCAAGCTGGCGGGCGCTGAAGCGAGACTGCATGGTCGCCAACCTACGCTGCCGTGACCCTGGAATGAAGAAGGGCGCACCTTTCGGCACGCCCTTTCAACAAAGACTATGGAGCCCGTTGGGGTTCCGATGCAATCAGGCTGCGTCTTGATAAACCCCGATGAAGCGGAGGTAGTTGTCAGCCACCTGTGAGACAGCTTCCTCACGAGGAAGGTTGCCGTCAAGGAAGCCCTTGAGGGCGTCCCACCAGATAGAACGGCCAATGGCGAAACCAATGAAGCCGTCAACCGGGGCTGCCTCGCGGAGCCAGTGGTCAACCTTGGCATCGCTGGCGCCACGGCCCAGAAGCACGCAGACAACTCCGTCGCGGCCGCCTGTGCGGGTCTGGTCAGCAAGCATCTGAGCGTCTTCACGCTTGTCAACGCCTTCGATCTTCCAGATGTCTGCCTCAATGCCAGCGTTCTGGATTGCCTCAATCGCGCCGCGCATAAGCGCAGGGCGAAGCTCGGCGTCGTAGCGATCTTCGTCGCCACCGACAGCCTCGAGCTGGTGTGGCTCGGCTGGAACAAGGAGCTCGAAGAGGAACTTGCGGTCACTGCCGTGGAGCCAGTCGCTCAGAAGCTTGAGTCGGCCGAGCTGACGCTCGTTCATTTCAGCGTCACCCTCAGGGTTGTAACGAACAAGGACCTTTGAAAAGTCAGGGTTGAACTTCTCAATGTGGGCGCCGAAGTCGTCTCCGTACTCGAAGTCGAACTCGTTCTGCCCGCTCTTCTCAACTGGCATTGCCAGCTTCAGGCCCTTGGCCTTTGCGCGCTCAGGCACATTGCTGCCGAACTGCTCGTCAACGAGCACTCCAGTGGCACCTGCATCGGCACCGCGCTCAACTGCGAGCTCCATGCCTTCGTAGATCAGACGCTTTGCGTCGCTGATTGTTTCGGTCTGCTCAGGGTCCGGTGAACCCTCGATTCCGAACATCTTCTTTTGGAAACTGCCGCGATGGTCGAAGGCAAGAATGAAGAGCTTGCCTCCTGAATAGCCGAGTGACATAGAACCTTCCTGTCAGGGGATTCGGGTTTGTGTGGTTTGGAAGTCTATTCTCACAGAGTGGACGAAGGAAGCTCCGGATTCATGATTGTCTGCCCTTCCTGCTCAGCAGAGGTCAGCCCGTACGTCACGGAATGCCCGTATTGCGGGAAACGGGTGCAGAAGCGTGCGCCCAAATTGGGCACTGCCGAGCCCAAAAAGAAGCGGAAGAAGAAGCCGCGTAAAACCCGGTCCGGCATCCCAAGCATCGAGTTGGGAGACAATCGGCTCCTTGCTGTGCCAGCGCTTGTTACCGGTGCCGTAGTGCTCAGCATTCTCGTTAGGGCGGGAGTGGTGAAGTCCACAACTGTCGGCGTGGTCGGGCACATCAACGGCGATTGGTTCAAGCTCCTGACTGCACCTTTTTCGAATCCAAACATCGCCTACGCATTTGTGGTTCTAGTTGCGTTCGCTCTGTTCGGGTCAAGGCTTGAGCAGCGATTCTCAGCTGGATCACTCTTGGTGATCGCGGTGTGGCTGCTCTCTGGAGCACTCGGTGCGTGGCTCAGCGCCGAAACATTGATCGTCTTTGCATCAGGTGCGCTTGCCCCAGCAACGGCAGTCACAGTCGCTTACGGAATTAGCGCAGTTGAAGCTCGCCGAGACGACGGCGACACAGACCTCGCCGGCCCTGGGGTTG
>CAZZKI010000142.1:0-4314 GCA_964654785.1 uncultured Solirubrobacteraceae bacterium | reverse complement strand
CGCTGCGTTCCAAACGACTTCCCCAAGTGGACGAGCACTGGCGCTCTCCCTGCTGCGGCAAGTTTCCTTGGGCTTTCGGTCTCTTATGCTGGTAACTGGGTGATTCCTTACGCGATCATCACCGACGGCCGCGGAGTGCCTGTCTGGTGGAAGCACCTTCCAGATGTTTCTGCGATGGACGTGAAGGTTGTCGGCGGCAGGGTCGGCACTTGGACGGGCGACTTGAAAAACGAGTCAGCTGGAGCCCCTTATTCCCTCTTCAATCTCGATGGGACTAAGTACCGAGACATAAATGTGGTCGGTGGTCGCGGTGATGCTCACGAGGCACTCGCCAATGAGTCAGGTAACTGGTATCGAATTGCTGTCATCACCCGCGACCATGTCGATCTCTCCTCATTGGGTGGGCCAGTAGACAGGGCAATACTGGACCAGCAGATTCAGGAAATCGACCCATCAGGCCAAGTTGTTTGGTCGTGGAGCACAACAGATCACATCTCTTTGGCCGAAACGGGCAGATGGTTCCCACTGTTGAACCTCGTGACAGCGCCTGGAACTCCAATTGACATGATCCACCTGAACTCAATTGCAGAGGACAGCTCAGGAGGCATCATTGTGTCTGCGCGCCACCTTGATGCCGTCTATCGGATCAACAAGGCCGATGGTTCGATCACTTGGAAGCTCGGCGGTACGACGACCGCCCAGAGCCTCTCGGTGATTGGTGACCCGTTCAGCACTCCGTTTGCTGGCCAGCACGACGCGCGGCCGCAGCCGGACGGCACGATCACCGTTTACGACAACGGGTCGGGCTACGACAACCGAACGGCCAGAGCGTTGAGGTGGTCGGTGGACGCTGGCGCCAAGACCGCGACTCTCGTTGAACGGCTGACTGACCCGACTATCAACCTCACCTCGGCTGCAGGTGGTGGGGCCCGCCGCCTCTCGGATGGCAGTTGGATCGTGTCCTGGTGCTCATACCCCTACATTCGCGCCTATTCGCCCGCGCACGCGAAGGTCTTTGACATGAAGTTCGCTGGGGCAGGCAGGTCATACAGGGCTATCCCGATCTCCACCAGCCAAGTCACCCGCGCGCAACTGGTCGCGGGAATGGACGCGCAAGCCGCACGCTGATGTAGTTCGAACCTGCCGGTTCTCGGGGGCCGTTGCGCCTATTTGCGGTTCAAACTCGCAATCGGTGGCCATTGGTGATTCACTATCTAGAAGCAATTTCTCCAACCCTCGTTGGCGATCCCCCAAAGACAAGGATTTCTTCACCGAAATGAGTTCCAAAATCTTCCGCACTTCTCTAGGAACCAAGGTTGGCCTGCTCGCTGTCTGCGTTGCAGTTGCCGCGCCGGTAACCCTTGCCGTTCCTGCGGCAGCCTCGGCTGCAAAGCAGGCAAATAAGGCTCCGCATTCCAAGAAGAAGGCGAAGAAGGCCAAGAAAAAGGTGAAGAAGGCCAAGAAGAAGGTTGCGACATCGACAGCGCGCGCAGCGACCTTCACGCTGAGGGCGCCAAGCATCGCCGTTACCGTCACATCCCCGTCGATCACCGCAGCCCCAGCGACTTATGTCAAGACTCGAAACTGGTCGGTGAGCTTTACCGGCGGCTCCGGAAACACGTTCAGGTGCTCTCTCGACGGTGCCAGCTACAGCGTCTGCACAAGTCCAAAGACGGGCACTAACCTCGCCGACGGGACTCACACTCTCAACATCGTTGCTGTTGACGGAAGCTCAAACACCAGCACGCCAACCAGCGTTACTTGGACGGTTGACACGGCTCGTCCAGCACAGCCAGTCCTCATCGGGACTCCTCCAGAGCTCACAAACAACCGCACGGCGAGCATCAGCTTTACAGGCGAGCCAGGTGCAACATTCCAGTGCTCGATTGACGGCGGCGCGTATGCCGACTGCACCTCGCCTTCGGACCGCACTGACCTGATGGACGGGTCATACAGCCTCTCCGTCAAGCAGACAGACCTTGCCGGCAATACAAGCGTTGTCGCAACTGCACTTTGGACTGTGGACACGATCGAGCCGATGGAGCCAACGATTGACTCAGGCCCATCATCGCCAGCTGGCTCGGTAGCCGGGCAGATCACCTTCCACGGGGCTGAAGCAGGCGGAACATTCACCTGCGAGCTTGACGGTGAGTACTACGACGACTGCTCGTCACCGTTCAACTACGGCGCTCTTGAGTCAGGCGAGCATGTCTTCATGGTCTACCAGTCAGACGGCGCAGGTAATGACAGCCTCTCCGTCAGCCACACGTGGACGGTTGACGCCACGCCACCAGTTGCTCCCGACCTGACGACGAAGCCAAGCGATCCTTCGAATGACTCGACGCCAACAGTTGACTTCGTCCCGGAGAGCAACACGACTTACTACTGCGCGGTTGATGGCGGCATCGCCACCGTTTGCACCCCGCCTGTGACCCTTCCACCGCTTGGTGAAGGCAGCCACACGCTCGTGATTTACGGGCGCGATGACCTCGGCAACACCGGCCCAAGCACCACCTACAGCTGGACCGTTGACCTCACTGCCCCAGATGCGCCGCAGGTACTCAATGTCCCAACATCGGGCACCAAGGACACAACTGCTGCCCTTGGGATCACTGGCGAATATGGAGCAACTTTCGAGTGCAACGTGAATGGTGCAGGCTGGACTCCGTGCATCAGCCCGCTTGAGCTGAGCGGACTTGAGGACGGCCTCCAGACTGTCCTTGTTCGCCAGACCGATGCAGCTGGCAACACCAGCGAAGCTGCCCAAGTCTCATGGGTAGTGGGCGATATCCCGCCAGACCCACCAGCGGGTGAAGTTGGCCTCTACCTGTCAGGCCCAGGCAGCAAGACTGTCAACGGCACCCTTTGGTTCCGTCACGCAAATCCAGTCGTAAACACGATCTGGCCAGCAGGCGCCAAGACGGTGACGATCTCCAACTCACCAGTCTTCTCCCGCTACAACACATACCCAGTTGGCCAGTCAGTCAACTGGCATGTGAACGTTGCCGTTCCGGCTACGACAGGCACCCGCCCGATCTACGCGAAGTTCAGTGGAGACCGTCGGATTGACCCGAATCAGGTCTACCAGGTCAACTTCAACTGGGACCGCGTCAACCCTTACCTGAAGCTTGCAGCCCGCAGTAAGGCGCTTGGCTTCAGTCCTGACAACTGGAACGTCCGCCTTGCCGGTGGCGACCAAGGCTCTGGCCTTCGTACAGCTCAGTTCTGGATGAAGCGCAATGGCCTTCCAACCTTCCAGCAGCTCAGCATTGGGCCTGGCTTTGTCCGCCTTGTGGACACAGTCATCAAGGTTCCAGGCGGCTTCGCACCGGTTTGGGTCCGTGCCAAGGACCAAGTCGGTAACTGGAGCAAGTGGTACCTAGTCCGCTAGGCCACTAGGCAATAAGGAATTGGATTGAGGGCGCGGCGAAGGTCGCGCCCTCTTTCGTTCCCTAGGTCGTAACTCTCATCAAGTCCCAGCAGGGCGGAATTCGGCCACCGGTGAACTCTGCTCCGAGGCCCTTGTAGAAAGCGACCGCCTTGGTGTTCTCAGGGTGCACATCAAGCTCGTAGGTGAGGTTGGGCCCAAGCCTGTTGTGCAGCTCTGCTGTGAGGGTCCTGCCTGCCCCTGAGCGCTGGTGTCTAGGCAGGACATAGAGGCGCCGCAGGTACGGGCCGCGGTCCTCCATCAGTTCGAAGTGGAGGTAGGCGATCGGGGTTCCGTTCAGCTCGGCAATCAGGAACTCGCCCAGGTCCGCGCTGCGAGCGGTCTCGATCTGTTCTGTGACCAAGCTCGGCTCGTACCACTCAGCCAAGTGGTCGGTGATCCAGTCGTCGCTGACTAGGCCCGGGTAGGTGTCCCACCAGGTCTCATTCGCGATAGCCCGAACAGCTTCCACGTCAGCGGGGGTCGCGTCACGAATTATCAGGGCTGGTGGCATTGCTGCCTAATCATGCCGCCGCAGGGCAAAGAAAGGGGCCGCGTGTGGCGGCCCCGGTACTGCGAACGACTTAAAGAGTCAGACGATTAGGTCGTCATGCCGGTGAACTGACCACCGGTGATGTTGAGCGTCTGGCCGTGTACGTAGTTGCTCCATGGTGAGCAGAGGAAGAACACGCCACCGGCTGCCTCCTCTGGGGTACCTGGGCGACCGATCGGAATCAGCATTGACGCCATTCCACGCATCTGGTCCGGAATACCAAGCTGAACCTTCTCGCCGTCGATCTCCATGACGTTGTCATCAACCTTGGAGGCAGTCAGGCGAGTCTCGATGTAGCCGAAAGCAACAGCGTTTACGTTGATCTTGAACTGAC
>CAZZKI010000141.1:0-4324 GCA_964654785.1 uncultured Solirubrobacteraceae bacterium | reverse complement strand
ATCACTACTTGGTCAAAGAAATTAAACGCCCGCAAATCCGGGCGGTGTCCGCAAACCCGCTACTGTCACTAGTGGCGGTCAGCTTCAGCTGGCCGCGAGGTGAAGCTTTCTTGGGTCCCGCCACCTACGGCGGTTCGGGTCAGCAGTTACCTCCCGAATAGCCCCACGGCATGAGTGCCGATGAGGGTCACCCAATAAGGAGTTCACATAGATGTCTGATGCATCGTTCGCCGATCTCGGCGTGTCCAGCACGGTTACGCGTGCCTTGAAGGAGCGCGGCTTTGACGCGCCTTTCGCAATTCAAACCAAAGTCATTGGCGACGTTCTGAAAGGTCGCGATGTTCTAGCCAAGTCCCCAACGGGGTCTGGCAAGACGCTCGCTTTCATGGTCCCGACGATTGACTCGATTGACGCTGAGGCTCAGCGCCCAGCGGCACTCGTTCTCGCCCCAACGCGTGAGCTTGCAACTCAGATCGTTGAGGAGACTCGCGCGGTAGCCCACGAGAAGGCACTCAAGGTCACAGCTGTTTACGGCGGTGTCGGCATTGAGAAGCAGTCCCGTGACGCGAAGAAGTCGCACATCATCGTCGCCACACCTGGTCGTTTGGAGGACCTCCTTCAGCGCCGGGCGTTTGACTTGAAGAACGTTCAGATCCTCGTTCTTGACGAGGCTGACCGCATGCTTGACATGGGATTCATCCCAGCAGTTGAGCGGATCGTGGAGCAATGCCCGAAGGACAGGCAGACTCTCTTCTTCTCAGCCACGCTCGACGGCATGGCAGGCAAGATCGCCAAGCAGTTCACCAACGATCCAGCCCACCACGAGCATCGCGCGCCGCAGGAGAAGAAGGCGAACATCGAGCATCAGTTTGTTCTCGTCAACCACGACTCAAAGCTCAAGCGCCTTGTCGCAGAGCTTGGCGACCAGTGGGACTTGAACCTTGTCTTCGTCCGTACCAAGCGCGGGGCTGACCGCCTCTGCAAGCGCTTGGCTGACGCTGGCGTTAAAGCCAACGCAATGCACGGTGACAAGACTCAGCGCCAACGCGAGAAGGCACTGGCAGATTTCGAAGCAGGCAGGGTGACCACCCTTGTTGCGACTGACGTCGCAGCGCGTGGCATCCATGTTGATTCGATTGCGAAGGTCATCAACTTCGACATCCCGGCACAGTCGGAAGACTATGTCCACCGCGTCGGCCGCACAGGTCGTGCAGGGGAGCGTGGCGTAGCCGTCACCTTCGTCTGCGGTGACCAGATGCGCGAGATGAAGGGCATGACTCGCGAGCTGCGACTGGAAAACCAGTTCGCGCAAGCATCGGAAAATGGCAGGACCGCACCAGTTCACGTTGAGCGTGAATCTGGCGAGCGTCCCGTCCGCAAGGAGCGCAGTACGACAGGAGACCGCCCGCGTCAACACGCAGGCGAGTCCAACGGTGAGCGTTCCCGGGGCGGCGGCAAGAAGCGCCGTCATCGCAACCCCAAGTCCGGTGTTGGTAAGGGCAGTGGCAAGCCTTCAGGCAAGTCAAAGTCCCACCGCAAGGGCCAGTCACACCAGTCCAATGGTGAAGGCGGACACGCTAAGTCCGGCGCTCACAAGGGCGGCGGAAACGGACCTAAGTCCGGTTCCCGCAATGGTGGCGGCGGCCCCAAGAGCGGCTCAGGCCGCGGTCGTGGCCCGAACGGGTCCGGCGGCCGCAGCAAGCAGTCAGCTCACGCCTAGCGTTTAGCTAGGCGCTCCAGGCAGTCCCGCTCGAGGGTGGCTCGAGCGGGTTTGTTGCCTCTCCGTGCGCCGACTCAGTGGGCTCCAGGCGCTCCGTGCATGGCACTCAGGTCAACCTTGCCGCCGCGGATCGTCAGCCCGCCGACGATCGCGCCAAGCGCGAAGATGCCAGCGCTGAGCAGGAACGATTGCGTGTAGCCGTGGACTGCTCCGGCAGCACAGACTGGGTCAATCGCTCCCTTGAGTGCTTGGGCGCAAGAGGCAGCAGCCTGCTTACTCGGAGCGTTGGTGACGAGGTAGTCCCGGGTCGCAGTTGCTGCAATGGTTGACAGGAGGGCAGTACCAGCTGCACCGCCCACCTGCTGGCAAGTGTTGACGAGCGCTGAGGCGATACCAGCGTCCTGCGGCACGACGCCCATTGTCGCCGTATTGATGGCTGTCGCAAAGATGCTTCCGAAGCCGACTCCAAGGATCAGCAGCCCTGGCAGAACGCCGGTTAGGTAGGTCGAGGTCGGGTCAAGCTGAGACAGGTAGAGCATCCCGAGGACTCCCATTCCCATGCCAAATACAACAAGTGGCCTAGGGCCAGTCTTGGGGAGCAGCTTGGTCTGGGCGATGATCGACGAAGTCACGATTGAGACTGGCATTGGCAGGAAAGCGAAGCCGGTTCGGATCGGAGAGAACCCAAGGTTCTGCTGCATGTAATAGGTGAGGAACAGGAAGACGCCGAAAATGCCAAGTCCCGAGAGCAGGATTGTCAGGTAAGACCCGGCTCGGTTCCTGTCCTTAACTACCCGAGGTGGCAGCAGCGGGTTCTTTGCCCTGTTGATCCACAGGCCGAACAGAATCAGCAGCAGGACTGCTCCAATCAGGAACTCAAGGGTGACGGTTGCTCCCCAGCCGTCAGATTCGGCCTTGGCGAATCCGTACACCAGGCCAAGCAAGCCGCCTGACCCGAGCACGGTGCCGATGATGTCGAGCTTCGGATGTGCGCCCGAAGCAACGTTGTGGATCAGGACGAGAGCTGCGACAGCTGCGGGAAGTGCAAACGCGAGGTTCACGTAGAGGCACCAGCGCCATGAGAGGTACTCAGTCAGGACGCCACCAAGCAGCAGGCCGACGGCTGCGCCGCCGCCGCTGATCGCGCCGAAGATCGCGAAGGCCTTGCTGCGTTCCTGGCCATCCGTGAAGGTCGTTGTGAGGATTGAGAGGGCAGATGGGGCGAGGATCGCTCCGAACGCACCCTGAAGCGCACGGGCTGCGACCAGCACTTCAAACGTGTCAGCTGCACCACCAAGGGCTGAGGCAACGGAGAAGCCAACAAGGCCGCCGATGAAAGTCCATTTCCGGCCGAAGAGGTCTGAGAGCCGACCGCCCAGCAGCAGCAAGCCACCGAAGGCGAGCGCATAGGACGTCACCACCCACTGGCGTGACGCGTCAGAGAACCCGAGGTCCATCTGGGCGCGTGGCAGGGCGATGTTCACGATCGTTGCGTCCAGCACGACCATCAGCTGGGCAATGCCGATTACGCCGAGGATCGTCCAACGGCGGGCGTGGTGGGGGTTGTCGTCTGGGACCTGCTCAGCTGCGATTTGCTGCGGAGTCAGATCGGCTTCAGTTGCACTCATCGGGGGAGGGGGCTCTTTCTGTTCTGGGGCGAAGGCGCCAGTCTAGGCGCGTACGGATTTACTTACTGAGAGTGAGTGCACACTAGCGACACGGGGTCACGAAAGCCGAAATCGCTTGTGATCGGCCGCCGGTCTCGTAATGCTGGTGCCCATGGGACGCGGCAAGGCAAGACGAGGCGGCAAGCGCAGTGACGTGCGCGCTGCTGAGCGTGCCCAAGCGTGGGAGGAACGCCAAGAGCTCATCTGCGAGAGCAAGTCAGGCCGCTACCGCAGCGAAGCTGAGGCGCGGCAAGCAGCCGGCTGGGTGAAGGCCAACAACCCTGGCTCCCACCAGATGCGCGTATACGAGTGCCAGCGCTGTGGCATGTGGCACCTCACTCGTGGCAGCTCGGGGCCGTAGGCGCCTCAATTCGGCCTTACTCAGAGCTCGAGGGCGTGAATTTCCTTCAGCTGATGGTGGAACTGTGCTTTGTGCTGATGCCACTGCAGAAATCCAAATGGCAAGAGGATGGTGGAACCACCATTGCGCGGCCCTGGACGTACAAGGTCAGGCCGCTGAGAGGCCAGATCTGCGATGTCCTCAATGCGGAAGACAGTTAGGTCGTGATCGTCGGTTTCGTCAACGAGATTCCCAGAGACGAGGAGTTCAGCCCATTCGGCCTCCGCTATTGCTAGGCCGCTTGAGAAGCAAAATCTCGTGATGTCTCCGATGTTCTCCCTAAGCCAAACGAGCAGTGACTCCGCCAAGTCTGCGTCGAATCGGACCAGCGTGTCCCAAACCATTCGATGTCCGTGGCGGACCTCGTAGGCGCGCACAGCTTCGGAGTTAGCTACCACAGAGTCCAATGCCGTCTTCGAGTCATGCGCAGTCCCTAAGAAGAGGTGAAAAGCTCTCGCCGGATCAGCGGGAACAAGCGTTTTGAACTGGGCCTCAAAGCCGTCAATGAATCGGTCAGCTCCAATGAGGAAGACCTGC
>CAZZKI010000140.1:0-4356 GCA_964654785.1 uncultured Solirubrobacteraceae bacterium | reverse complement strand
AATCTCCATCTCCTTGTTGTCTTGGTAGACCCAGATCGTTGAGGAGTAAACGACTCGCTTGACGCCAGCACGCTTTGCAGCCTCGAGCACGCAGATCGTGCCGCGGGCGTTCAAGTCCTCTGACCAAAGCGGGTCGGCCTGTACTTCGCCAACGTCTGCAGCTGCTGCGAGGTGGGCAACCCCGTCGCAGCCCTGCATTGCCTTTTCGAGCGCATCAACGTCTGTGATTGAACCTTCGAAGAATTCGGCACCGCTCTCATATGGGCTGGGGCGAATGTCGAAGTTGACTGTCTCATGGCCTGCAGCCTCAAGGTGGTCAATTACGTGGGAGGCGATGAAGCCTGAGCCTCCGGTTACAAGGATCTTCATTTAGGCGATTCCCTCCGGGAAGTCGGGGCCCGCGTAATAGAGCGGCGGGCACGAGTGGTTTGCAGCAACCCAGTCAGTGTTTGGCAGGTCCACGTGTGTGTGGCCCATGATCCGGTGACAGGGGGTGTCGTAGACGCGGCCGGTGCTCTTCTCCAGCTGCTCAAAGACGATGTACTTGTAGTAGCCGCTTGTCATTCCCTCTGGGAACTTCAGGCGCGTTTCCTCGAACTGAGGGTCAAGCAGGCCCTTGGCGACCTTGTTCTTCCACTCGATCATCTCTGGCAGGCGCTCGATCTGGATCAGGCCAAGGGCTGCGGTGAAGTCGCTCATTCGGTAGTTGAGGCCGTTTACTTCATGCTCTGGCTTGCCGTAGTTGCGGTAGGCCTTTGCGTAGGGGATCAGGTCCGGATTGTTGGAGACGAGAATCCCGCCCTCGCCGGTGCTGATCGTCTTGGTGGCGTAGAAGCTGTAGACGCCAGCATCACCGTAGGAGCCAGGCTTCTTGCCGTTCCAGTCAGCGCCGTGTGCGTGGGCGCAGTCCTCGAGCAGGAAGATGTTGTTGGCCTTGCAGTAAGCCGCGATCTTCTCTGTGTCGAAGGCAATGTGGCCGCCAATGTGGACAAGCCAAACTGCCTTTGGCTTGTGCTGCTCTGCCTTCTTTTCGAAGTCCTCGAATGACATGCAGAGGTCTTCGCGGTTGCAGTCAACGAACTCCACTTTGCCGCCAGCCTTGATGACAGAGAGAGGCGTTGCCATGAAGGTGTTTGACGGGCAGAGGACGACTTCGTCCTTGACGTCAATGAAGTCGAGCGCTGCGAGCGCTCCGCCAGTCCATGAGCTGGTGGCAACTGCGGGCACTCCGTTCCACTTCTCCCAAGCCTCTTCGAACGCTGCGTTCATTGGGCCTTCAGCCCAACGGTTGCTGTCGAATACTTGGTCTACAAGTTCGTGGAAGCGGGCGCGGTCGCGCTGGTCAAAGCCGATTGCGAATGCCGTGTAGTCAGGGTTACTCATCAAGATCTCCGTTTTAGGCCTGTATGGGTGGGGCGTAGGGGCGGGCTGGGAGTCGTGCCGTGAGACGGAGTCTCAGGGGAGCACGACTGAGTCAAGACTACGCGTTTCTACGGCGTTGAGGATGCCCGGAAGCGCTGAAACTGTGCGCCTGTGGGACCCCTCGGCTGAGTAGTCATCACCGTCGTGGAGGAGGACCACATCTCCAGCTTTGAGGCTGCCAGTTGCGTCGTTGATTATTGACTGAGGAGTGGCGCGAGCCCGCCAATCACGACCCCACTGCGTCCACAGCCACGGCTGGAGGTTTGCCCGTTTCACCTCGCGCAGGAACGCAGGGGTGTAGATCCCAAGCGGTGCGCGCTGCAGGTCGCACTCAACACCCGTGGCTGAGTGGATTGATTCCTTGGCGCGGGCAATGTCCTCACGGATCTGGCCTCCGGTAAGGCGAAGCGCATTGCGGTGCTGGTAGCAGTGAAGCGCGATGCGGTGGCCTGCAGCCGCAATCTCAGCGGCAAGAGTTGGCTCGGCGTCAACACGCTCGCCTACGAGAAAGAAGGTCGCAGTTACCCCGTGCTCGTCAAGGATGCGGATAACCTCTGGAGTTCCTTCAGGGTGGGGTCCGTCGTCAAACGTAATCGCCACTGCCTGCGGCGGCGGATCGCCGGGAAGGCCAAGCGGAACTCCAAGCGCACCTGCGAGTGGCGGCAGCAGCGGCATCAGGGCTGGCGCGGCGTGGGCGACAACGAGTCCACCACCAACTGCGCCAAGCACTGCTGCCTTCCCCTTTTGCATGGGGTCAGTCTCGCAGGCCGCGAAGAGCTTCGATCAGAGCCTGCGTAGCAGGGTCGTGCTCGCCGTGGCCCTCGCCGGCCAACTCTGGCGCTACAACTCCCGCCAGCTCCTTGCCGAGCTCAACTCCATACTGGTCAAACGGGTTTATGCCCCAGATGGCTGCCTCTACGAACACCTTGTGTTCATAGAGAGCGAGGAGCGCACCAAGTGTTCTGGGATTGAGTTGCCTGGCAGTGATGACAGTCACCGGCCGACCGCCAGGGAAGCGGCGGTGGGCTGCGAGGTCAGCGTCGCCGGACTCCGCTGCGGCCTTCTCGTTGCGCCCTACCGACAGGGCCTCGGCTTGAGCGACAAGATTTGCCACCAGCAAGTCCTGTTGGTCTTGGCCCGCAGGGTCCGCCGACTTGGCAAAGCCGATCAGGTCACACGGAACGGTGCGAGTTCCTTGGTGCAGTAGTTGGTGGAAGGCATGTTGGCCATCGGTTCCGGCCTGACCCCAAACGACTGTCCCCGTGTCTACATCTGCAGGGCTTCCATCCACTCGTACTGACTTCCCGTTGCTCTCCATATCGAGCTGCTGCAACCAAGCAGGGAAGAAGCGAAGGTCGCTGGCGTACGGCAGCACAGCGTGCGACTGGTGCCCGGCAAGGCTGCCGTTCCACAACCAGCTAAGCGCCAGCAGCACCGGCAGGTTGGAATCCGCAGGCGTATTGCGGAAGTGATTGTCCATTTCATGCATGCCCGCCAAGAACTCGCGGAAGTTCTCGGGGCCGATGGCAACCATCAGCGAGAGTCCGATAGCTGAGCCAACCGAGTACCTGCCACCAACCCAATCCCAGAAACGGAACATTCCGGAGTCAGGGTCAATCCCAAAGTCTGCGACCTTCTCCTCTGCGGTTGATACGGCAACCATGTGGCTCGCGACAGCCTCTTCGCCGAGTGACTCAATGATCCAATCACGAGCAACTCGGGCGTTGGTCATTGTCTCCAAAGTGGTGAATGTCTTTGAGCAAATGATGAAGAGAGTCGTCGCAGGGTCCAGCCCAGCAAGCGCCTGCTCAATGTCGGCGGGGTCAACGTTCGAGACAAACCGAACATCAAGGCTGGCATCTGCAAAGGGGCGAAGGGCGGCTGCCGCCATCCTCGGTCCCAGGTCGGAGCCGCCAATGCCGAGGTTGACGATCGTGTTGAACTTCTCCCCGGAGAAGCCCTTGCGGGTTCCTTGCCGGACAGCACTTGAGAACTCCTCCATCTTGGCGAGCTCACCCTGCACTGCCGTATCAACATCGAGACCGTCAACTGATAGAGCCGTCCCAGTTGGCGCCCTAAGTGCCGTGTGAAGAGCAGCGCGACCCTCGGTGGAGTTGATCTTCTCGCCGGCGAACATTGCTCCCACCTTCTCCATCACCTCTCGGTCTTCAATCAGCCAGAGGAGAAGGTCAAGCTCTTCGGGGTCAAACAGTTGGCGGGTCAGGTCCAACCGGAGGCCGCAGCCTTCGGCCACAAATCGCTGAAGGCGAACAGGGTCAGCCAGAGCCTTGACCCGTCGGCCACGAGGGCCTTTGGCCGCTGCTTCGAGCGCCTGCCATTCGACAGTCCCGCTGACGGGATCAAGCGGCATGGTCAGGCGGTTTGCTGTGCCTCGAGTTGACTGGCCTTGCCGTCAAGAGTCGCGAGCACATCGTGCCATGCGGCTTCGAAGAGAACGACGCCGTCGTCTTGGAGTTCTCGCCCAAGGGCAGCAATGTCCACTCCAGCTTCGGCAAATCGTTCAAGCTCAGCCTTGGCAGCTGCAACATCAAGGCGGGGGCTGACTGCGCCGCTCTCGACTGTGGCAAGCAGAGTCTTCTCCGGCATCGTGTTGACAGTCAATGGGGCCGCGAGTTCGTCCACGTAGAGAGTCTCCGGTGCGTTCGGGTCCTTGGTACCAGTACTTGCCCAAAGCAGACGCTGTGGCCGGGCACCGTGGTTCATGAGACGCCGCCAGGCTGGGTCCGCAAGCTGGCGCTGGTACTCCTCCCAAGCGAGGTTCATGACATTCACGCCGAGTCGATTGAGGAGGTCGTCGCTGACCTTGTCGGCAACTGCCTTGTCCCAGCGCGACACGAAAACTGAGGCGACTGAAGCGATGTCAATCGGGTTGCCATCGGCGAGTCGCTGCTCAAGCCCTTCGCGCACTGCGTC
>CAZZKI010000139.1:3046-4373 GCA_964654785.1 uncultured Solirubrobacteraceae bacterium | reverse complement strand
CTTGTCGGGTAAGTCCCGCGTCTGGCTGAAGATGAAGTACTGAGCGAGGGCGACGCAACAAGCTCCGAGCAGGTCAAGCCCGAGTGCTATCGCGAGAGGCGATCGCCACCACGGGTCCTTGACTTGAACTGTCGCGCTTGCCATACCAACAGTGTGCCCGTCGCATCGGGCCATGCCAGCGAACTTCAACCCCGGACTGGTTCCTGGCCGGCCCGGGGCTGAAGGTCTTTATCAGTAGGCCTGGGGAGCCCCAGCTGCTGGCGGAGTGGTGTTTGAGCCACCCTTCGGGTTGCTCTGGTTGCCCTGCGGGGCCTGCTGGGTCTGCGGCGCCTGCTGCTGAGTCCCGGGCGCTACGCCACCCTGTTGGCCACCCTGGCCGCGGTACATCATTGGCGGCGGGCCGCCTTGTCCGCGCCCACCTTGCGGGCCGCCCCATCCTCCGCGCTCCATACCGAACCTGTCACCACGGTGGTGCCTCCAACCGTCGTGGTCCTCATCGCCGAGGACGGCGCTGCCGCCAACACCAACTGCGAGGCCAGCGATCGCAGCCATTGTGGCGATGCTGCCCTTGCCGAAGCGGTCGAAGAACCTCTCCTTGGGCGCGTTTACGGACGCTGCTGCTTCAGTCGGAGCTTCAGCGGCTGGCGCTGAGTCTTGGACTTGTGTTTCAGCTTCTGAGTTGCTGCCTTCCGATTCCATTCACTGTCCTCCTATTGCGTTGCCAACCCCGGCAACTACTTGTTGAGGAACAGGTTGGACTCACTAGGTAAGAACCAGCTAAGTACCGCGTGAGAATTGGGAGGACCCTGAACTAACCGAGGAAGGAGCCGGTCGCACCCTCGGGTGGGCCAGCAGCCGCGCCTGATTCCTTGATCGCCGCGATCTTCGCGTCGTCATAACCAAGGGCTGCAAGTACTTCATCGGTGTGCTCGCCCAGGCCAGGGCCTGGCAGGCGGTCTGTGTCAGCAGGCGTGCCGCTCAACTTGACCGGGGCACCCAGCAGGCGAACCTGTTTTTCAGCACCGGGCTGTGTGAGCGGGGCAATCATTTGCCGCGCCTTGACGAGCTCAGACTCAAGCACTTCGTCGAGCTTCAAGACTGGGGTCAGGCAGCAGTCGTACTGAGTTGCGAACTCTTCCCACTCGTCACGGGTGCGAGACTTGAAGATCCCTTCCACTTCCTTGTGGATGTCTGAGCCAAGCGGCTGGAACTGTTGGTCAATCAAGTCTTCGCGGCCAATGCCTTCACAGAACGCCTTCCAGAACTTGCCCTCAAGCGCACCAAGGGCAACATGCCCATCAGCGCACTCATATGGCCGGTAACACAT
>CAZZKI010000139.1:1664-2946 GCA_964654785.1 uncultured Solirubrobacteraceae bacterium | reverse complement strand
CCGTCAGCTTCACCGGTGAGGCCAAGCATTCCGCCAAGTGCCAAGTAGTTCATGTCATGGCCGGCAGCGTCGCGGCCCGGGCCGTCTTGCCCGTAACCGGTGATTGCGCAGTAGACGATGCCGGGGTTGACGGCCTTCATGGCCTCATAACCCACGCCCAACTTGTCAAGCACGCCAGGGCGGAAGCCTTCGAGCACAACATCAGCGTCCTTGACGAGGTCAAGCAGTACTTCCTTGCCAGCCTCTTGCTTTAAGTCGAGGCGAATGCTGCGCTTGTTCCTGTTTAGAGAAAGGAACAGGGCGCCAGCTGAAGACTGTTCAACGCCCGGGTAATGCGGCGGCGCCCAGCGGACGTAGTCGCCCATGCCGGTGTCCTCAATCTTGAGGACATCAGCGCCAAGGTCAGCGAGCAGCAGTGAGCAGAACGGGCCTGGCAGCAGGCGTGAGAGGTCTAGGACTTTGAGTCCGTCAAGTGCGCCAGCGCTCATGGCGTTACCCCAGCAACTTCGCGCTTTGGAGTGCCGAGGAGTTCGCGAGCTTCAGCGACCGTGGCTACGCGACGACCGGACTCCTTGACCATCTCGACGGCTTTGGCGACAAGCTCACCGTTGCTCTCAACCATCGTGCCGTCGGGCAGGTAGAAGTTGTCCTCAACACCAACGCGCACGTTGCCACCAAGCCGCAGGCTTGCTTCAAGCAGTTCCCACTGTTGGCGCGATACGCCGATGACGCCCCAGTTGTGCTTGACGTCGGGGATCTGGTCGCGCATGTGTTCAAGGTTCTTGCCGTTGGGGCGAATGCCACCTGTGACTCCCATTACGCAGCTGACCTGCAGCGGCTCGCTGAGGATGCCCATGTCGAGCAGAGGGTCAAGGTTGGCGATGTGGCCTGAGTCGAAGCACTCATGTTCTGGGCGAATGCCAAGCTCGTTCATTGCTCGCAGAAGGGTTGTGATCGTGTCGAAGCTGTTTTCGAACACGAAGCCAAAGACGAAGTCCTTGCGGGACTTCGAGTACTTGGCGTAGTTCATTGAGCCCATGTTGAGTGCTGCAACATCGGGCTTGAGAGCGCGAAGGTAATCAACGCGCTTCTCCAGTGACACGCCAATCGCACCTGTGGAGTAGTTGATGATCACATCGTCAACTTCCGCGAGGATCGCCTGAGTGATCGCCTCAAAGTCCTCGATCTCATAGGACGGCGTGCCGTCCGGGGTGCGGGCGTGGATGTGGATCATTGAGGCGCCCTCGTCCACGACACGGCGGGCTTCAGCTGCGTACTCCTC
>CAZZKI010000139.1:0-1564 GCA_964654785.1 uncultured Solirubrobacteraceae bacterium | reverse complement strand
TCAAGCCCGCGGCAGATCACCTCACGTGTTTCGCGTGGGTCAATGACGTCGTCGATCATGCCGTTCTTGGCTGCGATGTAGACGTCAATGATCTTGCGGTACTCGCTGATCAAGTGGGCCTTCATTGCCTCTGGGTCGTCCGCTTCCTCAACCGTCTTGCGCATAACGATCTCGACTGCGCCCTCGGCGCCCATGACGCTGATCTCAGCTGATGGCCAGGCGACGATCAGGTCTGGCTCGTAGCCGCGGCCGTTCATCACGAAGTAGCCGGCACCGTAGGCCTTGCGGATCACGACGGTGATCTTCGGGACGGTGGCGTTGCTGATCGCGTGCAGCATCTTGGCGCCATGGCGGATGATCCCGCCCTCCTCAACCTTGCTGCCGACCATGAAGCCGGGCACGTCCTGCAGGAACAGGAGTGGAATCCCAAAGGCGTTGCAGAGGTTTACAAAGCGCGCTGCCTTGTCCGCTGAGTCGTTGTCGAGGATGCCGCCAAGTTGCTTTGGCTGGTTGGCAACAATTCCGCATGGGCGACCCCCGAAACGGGCGAAGCAGGTGATGATCGTCTTTGCCCACTGGGGCTTTAAGTCGAAGTATTCGCCGTCGTCAACGATCTGCTTGATGACGTCGTACATGTTGTGCGGCTGGCGGTTGCTTGGAGGCAGGGCGTCAAGCAGGCCTTCCTCCGCGCGAGTGATCGGGTCCTTCGTTTCCTTGATCGGCGGCGCTTCCTGATTATTGGAAGGCATGAAGGACAGGTACTCCTTGATCTTCTCAATGCACTCTTGGTCGTCAGCGACTTCCAAGTCCCCCACGCCACTCTTGCGGCAGTGAACGCGGCTGCCACCCAGTTCCTCTTGGGTGACGTCCTCACCAACAGCTGCGCGAACAAGGTGTGGGCCTGCGAGTGCCATGCTGCCGCGGCCCTTGACCATTGGCACGAAGTCGGCAAGGCCTGGGATGTACGCGGTGCCAGCAGCACAGGGGCCCATCAGCGCGGCGATCTGCGGGACGACGCCGCTCATCACAACCTCTTCGCGGAACAGTGCGCCAGAGCCGGCAAATAGCGAGCCGACTGCCTCTTGGATTCGCGCGCCGGCGCTGTCGAGCAGCCAGATGATCGGCATCCGCTGCTTCAAGGCCATCTCGCGCATGCGGGCAACCTTGATCTCGCTGGTCATGCCCATTGAGCCGGCCATGACTGTGAAGTCGTAGGCGACAACTGCGACCTTGCGGCCGTCCACATTGCCCCAGCCTGTGATTACTCCGTCAGCTGGGGCTTCCTTGTGTTCAAGCCCGCGGACTGAGTGGTGGATGCCAGCATGGACTCCAAGTTCAACGAACGTGCCTTCATCAATCAGCAGGGCGATCCGCTCACGGGCGGTGAGTTTCTCGGCAGCGTGCTGCGCGTCAATCTTGTCCTGGCCGCCGCCAAGCTCGGCTTGCTTGCGGCGAGCGTGGAGGTCTTCGACCAGAGGGCGAAGGAGTGAGGTTGGCTGTTCCTCCGGGCTCACCTTCCGGTCCACTCCGGGTCGCGCTTTTCGAAGAAGGCTGAGACGCCTTC
>CAZZKI010000138.1:0-4413 GCA_964654785.1 uncultured Solirubrobacteraceae bacterium | reverse complement strand
CTCTCTCAACACACTTGGCGGTTGCGCTGACAAAACCGGACGCAGCTGTGCGAGGGCGGCATCCTTACCCTCAGCAGTGGTCAAATTGGCAGCGTCGATGATCGTCTTGACGCGGAACGCTACGAACGGATCGGAGACTTGGAACCGCGAGCGAAGCCGCTCCTCCCCTTCCTCCTTAAGTAGGTCGCCCGGATCCTTGCCTGCAGGCATATCGACCACTCTCAACTCGAGCTTGCGGCCGGCAGCTATCTCACCCGCCCGTAGCATCGCTTTCTGTCCAGCCTTGTCTGCATCTAGCGCCAGGAGCAGAGTGTTCGCTGTCCTTTCAAGCTGTCCGGCCTGCTCATCAGTGAGGGCCGTTCCCATAAGTGCCACGACGTTCTCAACGCCAGCCTGATGAAGCGCCAGAGCATCCACATAGCCCTCAACGAGAACAATTGAGCCTTCGCGCGCGGCTGCCGGTCGCGCCAGATGAAGGCCAAAGAGCTGACGACCCTTGTGGTAGAGCTCGCCCTCTGCGCTATTGAGGTATTTGGGGCCCTGCTCGTCGCGCATTGACCTAGCGCCAAACCCGAGAACTCGGCCCCTCTGGTCCGCTAGGGGAAACATGATTCGCCCCCTAAACCTGTCGAAAACTCCATCCTTACCTCGAGCCTTCTGAGCCAATCCAGCTGCCAGCAATTCCTCCTCACTGAAGCCAGCCTCTCTAGAAGCCACCAACACCCTGTCCCAAGCACTGGGGCTGTAGCCAACTTGATACGCATCGAGAGTCTCCTGACTCAGGCCTCGGTCGAAGAGAAGTCTGCGGGCCGCGTCCGCCTCTTTCGATTCCTTGAGGACGCGCTGGTAGTAGCCAGCAGTCCGGTCAAGCAGCGCCAGAAGGCGTTCCCTGCGCTTCCGTCGCTCCACCTGAGCCGGATCGTCTTCAATCGGCTCCACACGAACTCCAAAGCGATCGGCAAGCGCCTCGATGGACTCCCTGAAGTCAAGGCCCTCGGTTTCCATCACAAACTTGAACGGATCGCCTGAGGCCTGGCAGCCAAAGCAGTGATAGTGCTTTTCAATCGGACGTACGTGGAAGGAACCACTTCGCTCCTCGTGGAAAGGGCAGCGACCAAACCAACTGTTCGCACCAGCGCGCTTCAACTGAGTGCGCCCCTCCACAAGGGCGACCATGTCGACTGCGTCCCGGACCTTTTCGCGGTCTTCGTCGCTATACCGGCTCATCGCTCGAATCCTGTGGGAACGGCAAGGTCCTCGAATGTGCGAATGCTGAACCTGTCAGTCATCCCGGCTATCCAGTCGGTGATTCGCTCTGCCTCGCTCGCGCCCTGAGGGGATACGTCCTCGGGAATTCTTGACGGGTCAGCACGGTAGTGGTCAAAAAGAGTCCCGATGACCATCGCGACACGGCTGTGCTCCTCTCGCGCTTCAGGGCTCAGATAAACGCGTTCAAACATGAACTCGCGGAGGTTGGCCATTGCTGCGCCAGCGGCCTCACCTTGAACGATGTCCCCTGCCTCCGCACTGTTTTCGACCAAGTCGTGAACCAGAGCATCAATTCGATCTCCACCTGTCGCACCGAGCACGGTAAGCGCCTCTCGTGGCACGTCAGACTCGGAAATCACACCAGCTCGGATCGCGTCGTCAATGTCGTGGTTCAGATAGGCAACACGATCAACGATCCGAACGATGCGCCCCTCGAGGCTCTTGGGCATCTCCGAACGACCTGAGTGATGGACGATCCCGTCCCTCACCGGGTTGGATAGATTCAGCCCGATTCCGTCACGCTCAATGAGGTCGACGATCCGTAATGAATGCTCGTAGTGCTTGAAACCGGTCCCGTAGTGCTCGTTGAGCAACTTGTTGAGCATCTCCTCACCCACATGCCCGAACGGTGAATGGCCGAGGTCATGGCCAAGACCAATTGCTTCAGTCAGATCCTCGTTGAGACGCAGCGCTCGAGCGACTGTCCGACTGATCTGAGTGACCTCCAACGTGTGCGTGAGGCGTGTCCGATAATGGTCCCCCAACGGGGATATAAAAACTTGCGTCTTGTGTTTCAGTCGCCGGAATGCCTTGCTGTGAACAATCCTGTCCCTATCCCGCTGAAATGGCGTCCTGAGGCCACAGGGCCCCTCGGGGCGCTGACGATCCTCTGGGTATGAACGCACGGCCACGGGCGAGAGTGCGCTTTCTTCGAGCTCTCGGATCCGAGCCTCGAAGCCGTCGGCTACAGGACCATGCGGGTGGTTCATCTCGATCTTTCAGTCCTCAGCACTGACTCGGAGGCTACCGCGCCGCCGCTGGTCGGAGCCTGACGTTGGCGTGATGTTCGACGGTTTCACTTACCGCACGCTCAGCCTGCCTAAGCGCAATGTCGCCAGCGCTAGGCGCATCGCTCAATGGCGACGCAAGGGCATCAACCATCCAGGCTAGAGCTTCCGCACCAAGTGGAAATGCTTCGCCTCTGCAAGTCGCACACACAGCTCCCCCGTCTGCCCCGGAAAAGGCGGCAATAGACTCTGTGTCTCCGCACTGGCAGCAGCTGCTCAAATGGGGCTGAAGGCCGGCCGCTACCAGCAGTTTGAGCCGGAATGAAAGCTGCGACGCCTTCGTCGCCTTCCCTGGCTGGGAGGCAATTACCCCAAGCCCGTTCACCAAGAGGTTGTAAGCGCTGGTATGGGGATCTGGACCGTCCAAGAGGCGAGCCACAGCGTCGCAAGAACGTGCAGCCCAATCAAGTGCGTCAGCTGAGGTTCGAAGCCCCCCGTTTGCATCTATGGTCTCGACGCCGGAAACGGTCAGAAGATCACCCTTGCCGATCCTGAGCGTAAATTTTCCTCGGGAGAAGGGCTCAAGTCGAGCCCCGAATCTGCTCTTGGTCTTTCGGGCTCCCTTCGCAATAGCGCCAACCCGCCCGTCGTTTGGGGTGTAGAGGTGGAGGATTCGGTCAGCCTCCCCGAACCGAATTGACCTCAGAATGACCCCTTCTGTCTCCAGCGTTTTGGTCATACCCGTCGTTTAACTCCGCATCGTGTCGCTATGGTTCCGTGCATGGCCGAAGTAACCATGTACAGCACTGAGCCCTGCCCGTTCTGCAGCCGCGCCAAGGCGTTGCTGAATGCGCGTGAAATTGACTTCAAGGAGATCAATTTGGCGAAAGATCCGGACGGACGCGCAGAGCTCGCAGCTAAGACTGGACTCATGACCTTCCCCCAGATCGTCATCGACGGAAAAACGCTCGGCGGCTGGACAGAACTCGAAGCAGCCGACGCCAGCGGCCAGCTGGAAAAGCTCATTTCTTAACCTTCCGAGGTCGCGACTGGCAGACCTCGCAACAGTAGGTCGCACGGCCACCAACCTTGAACTTCACGATTGGACTCGAGCAGGTCGGGCACGGTTTTCCCTCACGGCGATGTACAAGGAATTCCGACTGATAAGCCCCCCAAGCCCCGTCAGGGTCTCTGAAGTCGTCAATCGTGGCACCGCCCGCGTCGATACCGGCCTGAAGGGCGTCAATGATGCTTACGCGAAGAATTGCGGACTGGGCGCGGGTAATTCCTTTGGGCATCCGCAGCGGGTGAAGCTGGGCCCTGAAGAGAGCTTCGTCAGCGTAGATGTTGCCGATCCCCGCTATCAGTCGTTGGTCCAGAAGAAAGCTCTTTAAGGGCGTCTGCCGCCGCCGAGTAAGCCCGAAGAAATGCTCGTCCGTGAAACCACCATCGAATGGCTCCAACCCAAGACGAGGAGCAAACCAGTCGTCCAACTCTGATGTTTGGACCAGCTCCCCAGTTCCAAAACGCCTTGGATCGTTAAACACGATCCGCTCTCCATCCGAGAGTACGAACTCAACCCGCTCGTGCCCGACGGCCTGGCGCGGGTTAATCAGCATTGTGCCCGTCATTCGAAGATGCATGACCAGAGTGGCCTGATTGCTGAGGTCCCAAAGAATGTATTTGCCTCTTCTCCCTACTCGGGTCACAGTCGTTCCCACAACCTCTTGTTCAAACCGAGTCACTGAAAGAGGGAGGCACCACCTTGAATCGAGTACTTCAACCGATTCGAGCGTCCGACCCTCCACGCTCGGACGGATTCGGCGTACGACTGTCTCAACCTCAGGAAGTTCGGGCATGCCGCTATCAAAGCAGCATCCGAGTCGGCTTAAGTCTGGTCCGCCCTCGCGCGAGGATGCGCAGCAAAGTAGGTGTCTTTCAAATCCTCATTTGAAAGATGCGTGTACATCTGAGTTGTAGCGGCGTCGGCATGGCCGAGCATCTCCTGCAGGGCCCGGAGATCGCATCCTCCGGCTAGTAGATGTGTGGCGAAGCTGTGGCGGAGAGTGTGCGGGGTCATTCGACCTTCCAGACCTGCCGACCTAGCGTGGATCCGGACAATTCCGTGAAGCCCCTG
>CAZZKI010000137.1:0-4437 GCA_964654785.1 uncultured Solirubrobacteraceae bacterium | reverse complement strand
CCTTGAACTCACGCAGCATGCGGTCCACGAGAACTTCAAGGTGGAGCTCGCCCATTCCGGAAATCTCGGTCTGACCAGTCTCTTCATTGGTGCGAACTTGGAAGGTTGGGTCTTCTTCAGCAAGCTTGCCGAGAGCAACGCCCATCTTCTCCTGATCAACCTTGGTCTTAGGCTCAATTGCGACCTTGATGACTGGCTCCGGGAACTCGATCTTCTCAAGGATGATTGGCTTGTCTGGAGCGCAGAGAGTGTCACCCGTTGAAACTTGCTTGATGCCTACGGCTGCAGCGATGTCGCCTGCGTGGACCTCAGTGAGCTCCTCACGATCATTGGCGTGCATCATCAGGAGGCGGCCAACGCGCTCAGTCTTGCCAGTGTTGGCGTTGAGGATTCGAGCGCCCGCGTCAAGTGTGCCGGAGTAGACGCGGAAGAAGGCAAGCTTGCCGACGAATGGGTCGGTCATGATCTTGAAAGCAAGCGCGCTGAAGGACTCGGAATCCGAAGCCTCGCGGGTGGTCTCAGGTCCTTCGCCGTCCTTGGCAGGCTCATGGCCAGTGATTGCAGGCTTGTCCAGAGGTGACGGCAGGTAGTCAATAACTGCGTCAAGGAGTGGCTGGACACCCTTGTTCTTGAAGGAAGAACCGCAGAGGACTGGGGTCATGCCAAGGGCAAGAGTCGCTGTGCGGACTCCCTGCTTGAGGCGCTCGGGGGTTACCTCCTGCTCCTCAAGGAGCATTTCCATCAGCTCGTCGTCGTGGTTTGAGACTTCGTCAAGGAGAGCCTCACGCGCTGCTGCTGCCTGATCGGCGAGCTCGGCTGGGATCTCAGTGCGCTCGAACTCTTGGCCGAGGTCGTCCTTGTAGATGATCGCGTCGTTCTGAACGAGGTCAATAATTCCGAGGAACTCAGCCTCTGCACCAATTGGAAGCTGAATCGGGATGGCGTTAGCCCCAAGACGGTCAATCATTGTCTCGACGCCCTTGTCGAAGTTGGCGCCAATGCGGTCCATCTTGTTGATGTATGCGATGCGCGGTACTTCGTACTTGTCAGCTTGGCGCCAAACAGTCTCTGACTGGGGCTCCACACCAGCTACTGAGTCAAACAGAGCAATTGCGCCGTCGAGAACGCGGAGGGAACGCTCAACCTCAACGGTGAAGTCAACGTGGCCAGGCGTATCGATGATGTTGATTCGGTGCTTGTCCCACTCGCAGGTCGTTGCAGCGGATGTGATCGTGATGCCACGCTCCTGCTCCTGCTCCATCCAGTCCATGACTGCGCCGCCCTCGTGGACTTCGCCAATCTTGTGGGTACGACCGGTGTAGAAAAGGACACGCTCAGTGGTCGTGGTCTTACCCGCGTCAATGTGGGCCATGATCCCGATGTTTCGGGTGTTCTCAAGGGTGAACTTACGTGCCGCCATGGTTGATCCGTTCTACTTTTCCGTTATTTCGTCGTGGCGCGAATGAATCGCGCCCTAGGTTTCTGGGCCGGCCCCGCTTTGCGCAGAAGCCGATTACCAGCGGTAGTGGGCGAAGGCCTTGTTGGCCTGCGCCATGCGGAAGATGTCGTCCTTCCGCTTGAAAGCTCCGCCCTGTTGCTGCTGGGCGTCGAGAAGTTCGTTTGCAAGTCGCTGAGCCATTGTCTTCTCGCGACGCTCGCGAGCGAACTGCACAAGCCAGCGAATGGCGAGTGTGCGGGCGCGGCGCGATGAAACCTCAACCGGCACCTGGTAAGTGGCGCCACCGACGCGGCGTGAGCGAACCTCGAGAACTGGAGTGAGGGCCTTGATTGACTCCTCAAGCTGCTCTACGGGATCAGCGCCTGTCTTCTCGGCGAGGATTGCGAGTGCGTCATAGACGATCTGCTCTGACTTGCTCTTCTTGCCGTCCAGCATGACGCGGTTGATGACCTGAGTCACCAAGCGTGAGCGGTGGACCGCGTCCGGCTCAACTGGCCGGATTGAAGCTGCCGCGCGACGAGGCATTACTTGCCCTTCACGCCGTAGTGGGAGCGGCCTTGCTTGCGGTCACTGACGCCTGCTGCGTCAAGCGTGCCGCGAACAACCTTGTAGCGAACTCCCGGAAGATCCTTAACACGGCCACCACGCACAAGCACAACGCTGTGCTCCTGAAGGTTGTGGCCTTCCCCTGGGATGTAGGTCGTTACTTCCATCCCGTTGGTGAGCCTTACACGGGCAACCTTGCGAAGCGCTGAGTTCGGCTTCTTGGGGGTTGTCGTGTAGACACGCGTGCAAACACCACGGCGCTGAGGAGCCGCGACCTTGGTCTTGCGGCCCTTTCCGCTCTTCAGACCAGGGGTCGAGAGCTTCTTCTTGGTGGGCTTGCGGCCCTTCCTGATCAGCTGACTAGTTGTAGGCATGCGGCGCCGAAAGATAGCAGTGCCCGAGATTCAGGGCGTTCAGGGCGGATGCTGAATTTCACGCAGCTAGCGTGAGGACACATCTGAGAGCGCATCTTCAAGCGTTGCAACCGGCTCTCCGATTGCTTCTGCGACAGGCGCGTAAGTGATCTTTCCAGCTGCCACGTTTACTCCCAGAGCGAGGCCTGGATCATTAGCCACAGCCCAATGAACCCCTTGATTTGCAAGGTGAAGTACATATGGCATGGTTGCGTTAGTGAGAGCGTAGGTAGAGGTGATTGGCACCGCTCCAGGCATGTTTGCCACGCAGTAATGGATGACGCCGTCAACCTCGTAAGTCGGGTCTGAGTGAGTGGTCGCCTTGGAAGTTTCAAAACAGCCGCCTTGGTCAATTGAGACATCAACCAGAACTGCTCCAGGCTTCATCAGTGACAGCTGCTCTCGCGTGATCACATGCGGAGCCTTGGCTCCGTGGACGAGAACCGCACCGATAACCAAGTCGACCTCTGGCAGGCGCTGCTCGATCTCGAGCGTTGACGCGTAACAAGTACTCGCGCGACCGTCGAGTTCAATCTCAAGCTGACGGAGACGGTCAATACTGCGGTCGTAGACGTATGTCTCGCCCTGCATGCCAATCGAAATAATCGCCGCGTTGGTGCCTACAACACCGCCGCCAATGACCATTACCTTCGCGGCTGCCACGCCGGGCACGCCACCGAGCAAAGATCCTCTGCCGCTATTGGGCTTCTCAAGCATGAATGCTCCGGATTGAGTCGCAAGCTTGCCGGCAACCTCGCTCATCGGGGCAAGCAGTGGCAAGCGACCATTGCGGTCCTCAACTGTCTCGTAGGCGATGCAGGTAGCACCGCTCTTCATCAGGCCGTGAGTCAAGTCCGGGTCTGGAGCCAAATGGAGATAGGTGAAGAGCAGGTGCTCTGGCCGCAGACGCTCCACCTCGACGGGCTGGGGCTCCTTGACCTTGACGATCATTTCCGCCTCGCCGAAAACCGCGTCAGCGTCGGGAAGGATCTGTGCCCCCTGCGCTGTGTAGTCGTCATTGGTGATCGCCGAACCTTCGCCAGCGCCATCCTGGATAAAGACTTCGTGGCCAGCGTCAGTGAGCTCGCGGACCCCGGCAGGGGTCATTGCGACGCGGTACTCGTCCGGCTTGATCTCGGTCGGGACTCCGACTTTCATCTTGGCTCCCCTTCCCCTACGCGCCGCGGACGTTCATCCGGCGTGAGGCCTCTTCAAGAACCGGGCGCAGCACGCCAACGATCTCGTCGAATTCCTCTGGGCCCGCGATCAACGGTGGTGACAACTGAATGACTGGGTCGCCACGGTCGTCCGCTCGGCAGATCAAGCCCTGCTTGTAGAGCTCCGGCGAAAGGAATCCGCGGAGAAGCTCTTCGCACTCTTGGTCGTTGAACGTTTCCTTGGTTTCCTGATCGCGAACAAGTTCCATCGCTTGGAAGTAGCCCACTCCACGCACATCCCCGACGATTGGAATGTCCCGCATGTCCTCAAGCATCTGGCGGAAGATCGGCTCGTTGCGTTGGACATTGCCAATGATGTCCTCGTTCTCGAAGACATCCAGATTTGCCAGCGCAACCGCAGCTGCCATCGGGTGACCGCCGAAGGTAATGCCGTGGTAGAAGGAATTGTTGCCCTCAAGGAATGGCTCCATCAACTTGTCTGATGCGATCACAGCACCCATCGGGGCGTAGGCAGAGGTGATTCCCTTGGCAGTCGTGATGATGTCCGGCTGATAGCCGAACTTCTCAGCGCCGAAGTACTCGCCCAAGCGACCCCATGAGCAGATGACCTCATCGGAGATGAGGATCACATCGTGCTCGTCGCAGATTTCGCGAACACGCTGCCAGTAGCCCTCCGGCGGTACAAAGCAACCGCCGGCGTTCTGAACTGGCTCCATGATCACTGCGGCAACTGTGTTCGGACCTTCGAACTCAATGCGGTGGCGCACTGCCTCAGCAAGGTCCATCGGGTCCATGTGCTCGGGGAGCCTGTAGGTATTCGTGTTCGGCACATGGCAACCGC
>CAZZKI010000136.1:0-4448 GCA_964654785.1 uncultured Solirubrobacteraceae bacterium | reverse complement strand
GAGGCTCATGTCGTCCTCGCACCAGAGCGCGGGGGCGTGCCGCCAGTGATTGAGCTGGACTCAGCGCACTACAAGTTGCTCGCGGACTTCGAAGATCACTTCCCGGGCGGGCCTCCGTCGTTGATCAACTGCACCTCGCTGACAGTCAAGGGTGATGTCTTGTTTGGGTCAGACATCACAGTGCTTGGTGACATGACTGTCGACTCTGGCGGAGCGGGCAAGGCGGCCGCGTCCGACGGCACCACGCTCTCAAAGGGCTAGGGCCTAGTCAGCCTCTCGGCTGCTGCTGGCAAGGTCCGCATACTGCTCGGCCTTCAACTGTTCACGCTCGGTCGCTCCGAGCATCTTCACGAACACCACAGCAAAGGCGATGCCCATCACGATCGTCTGCTCAGTTGCCATCACGAGCCCAGCGACATGCTGGTCTACCAGCGGGTTCATTCCAAGGAAGGTTCCTGAATAGTCGTAGAGCGACCTGGGCGAGAACGCAAGCACCACGCCCAACAGGCCAACCAAGACCTTCGTCGCGGCCATGTACAGAGATGGCCCGGTGCCTGACAGGTGAGTCCTGATTCGCACCGGACTCATCAGGTGCCACCAGTAGAAGAGGCCTGCCGTCAGGAGGGTGATGTGTTCAAGCGCGTGGATGTTTGCGTTCTTCAAAGCTCCGTTGTAGGCAAACGGGAAATGCCAGAAGTACATGAGCCCGACATACAAGACCACCGCAAAAATCGGGAGCGCAACAACCCCGACCTTGCTTTCAACCCCATGTACACGGCGGGTGATTGGCCGGAGCAGTGCTTTGGTGAGGCCGGCGAAGAGGAGGATCGGGACGAGGTCGAGCAGGATCACGTGCTGGACCATGTGCATGGTCGCTGACTGCTCGGCCCATCTGTCCAGCGGCGGCCCTAGAGCGAGGCCCATCAGGGCACAGCCAGCAGCAAATGCGAGCAGGTGCTGGAAGCCGGGAGACCTTGTCGCCGGGTCCTTGCGGCACTGGCGCCACCTGTATGCGTAGACGGCTAGATAGCTGAGGGCCACCAGTGCAACCAATGGCGACCCAGCATCTGGGCCGGCCTGCGGTGCAGTTGCGAGCAAGTTCATCCGTTGGATCGTCGCACGCTGCGTCAGTCCTGGGAGATCTCGGTGGCAACAGTGTCCTAATGACCTCGCTCAACGACATCGCGGTCTTCGGCTTCAGCCTCCTCGTCCCTCCGAGGTGCGTGGCCTGTGGCTGCGAGCCTCGTGACTCGCGGGCGGTGCTTTGCCCCGACTGTGAGCCGCGCATTCGCCCATTGGGGTCAGGCATCTGCGGCCGCTGTGCACTGCCGCTGCCATGCGCGCCCTGCCCAGCTCAAGACGCCGGATGGGAGAGCGCGGGCGCAGCCGTCCTTCACGGGCCGGAGGCCTCGTCGTTGGTGGTCGCCTTCAAGCAATCTGGGGCGCGGCGATTGGCGGACAGGATGGCGGCCAAGATCACGGCTGCAGAGTCAATGCCCGATTCGGCCAGCGCTGTTCTCATCCCAGTGCCGATGGACCCGCGCCGAAAGCGGCAAACCGGGGTGGACCACGCCCTTCTGCTGGCCCGCGCTGTTTCAAGGCAACTGGGTCGTCCTGTCTTGCAGCCGCTGCGGCGGCGGTCGGCCCCTCGCGGCGTGCGGCAAGCTGGGGCCGCCCGCAGGGAACGCCTTCAGGAACGGAGAATTCAGATTGAACCGCTGGGGGCGGTTCCCCGCGATTGCTTGGTTCTTGACGATGTCCACACGACAGGTGCGACGCTACGAGCAGTCACCGAGGCGCTTGTTCAAGGGGGTGCTGAGCGAGTCCGCTGCATGACTTTTGCGCGTGCGTTGCCCCCTGCGTACGCGGGTAAGGCTGCCGCCAGTTGGTAGCCTCGCAGTGTGTCCATTCTTGAGCGCGCACTGCGCATAGGCGAAGGTAAGAAGTACAAGGAGTTCGAGCGTCGCGTTGAAGCGATCACGGCTTGGGAGCCTGAACTCGAGCTGCTTGATGACGCTGAGCTGCTTGCAGCAGCGGATGCGCTCCGTGAGCGAGCACGCGGAGAGGATCCCGAGCCTCTCGACAACCTGCTTGAAGAGTGCTTTGCCCTCGTTCGCGAGGCCGGCAAGCGCACAATGGGCATGCGCCACTTCGATGTCCAGCTTGTCGGCGGCATGGTCCTTCACACCGGCTCAATCGCGGAGATGAAGACTGGTGAAGGCAAGACCCTGACCGCAACGCTCGCTGTTGTCCTCAACAGCCTTAACGGTCGCGGCGTTCACGTAGTCACAGTCAACGACTACCTCGCTCGCCGTGACGCCGAGTGGATGATGCCGATCTACAACGCTCTCGGTGTCTCCGTCGGGATCCTCCAGAACATGCAGGACTACGAGACGAAGCGTGAAGCCTACGCATGTGACGTCACCTACGGCACCAACTCAGAGTTTGGCTTTGACTACCTGCGCGACAACATGGCCACGACCCTTGACGAGAAGGTCCAGCACGGTGGCCGCGCTGTCATGGGAGAGCGCACCAAATCGCATGTCTACGCAATCGTGGACGAGGTAGACAACATCCTCATTGACGAAGCGCGTACCCCGCTGATCATCAGCGGTGCGCCTGAGCAGGCTGCTGACCTCTACGCCCAGTTCGCAAAGCTCGCGAAGACGATGATTGCTGGCGAGCGACCAGACAACATGGACCCTCGCCAGAAGAAGGAATTCGTCGCGGACTTCGACTACGAGTTCGACGAGAAACACAAGACAGTCGCGGTAACCGAGCGCGGTGTCGAGAAGGCCGAGAAGTTCATGAAGATTGACCACCTCTACCGAGCAGAGAACGGCTTCCTCGTAAACCACCTCAACCAAGCACTGAAGGCTGAGTCGCTCTACAAGAAGGATGTGGACTACGCAGTAGTTGATGGCGAAGTGCACATCATTGACGAGTTCACTGGCCGAATCCTCGAAGGCCGCCGTTGGTCTGAGGGCCTTCACCAGGCAGTTGAGGCGAAGGAAGGCGTGCGCGTCCAAGAGGAAAACCAGACGCTCGCCACAGTCACCCTCCAGAACTACTTCCGGATGTACGAGAAGCTCGCAGGCATGACCGGCACGGCCCTCACCGAGGCCACCGAGTTCATGAAGATCTACGAACTTCAGGTTGTCCAGATCCCAACCAATAGGGCGATGGTCCGCGAGGACCACAACGACCAAGTCTTCAAGACCCAGAGTGGCAAGTGGGCCGCAGTTATCCGCGAGGTTGAACGCCGCCACGCTGAGGGCCAGCCAGTTCTGGTCGGCACGATCTCCGTTGAGGTATCCGAACTCCTTGGTGAGCAGCTGAAGGCAAAGGGAATCAAGCACAGCGTCCTTAACGCAAAGCCAGAGTTCGCTGAACGCGAGGGCGAGACGATTGCCCTTGCTGGCCTTCCGGGTGCGGTCACCATCGCGACCAACATGGCCGGCCGTGGCGTTGACATCAAACTCGGCGGCAACGTGGAGCAGCTTGTTGCGCTCGAGCTCGAAAAGGCGAAGATCAAGGAAGGTCAAGACGGCTACGACGAGGCTGTGGCCAAGTTCACTGCTGAGATCGAGCCCCAAGTTGAAGCCAACCGTGAGGTAGTGATGGAAGCCGGTGGCCTCTGCATCATCGGTACGGAGCGCCACGAGTCACGCAGAATTGACAACCAGCTCCGTGGTCGTGCTGGCCGTCAGGGTGACCCAGGCTGGTCCCGCTTCTTCCTTTCAGCAGAGGACGACCTTGTCCGCCTCTTCGCTGGCGACCGCATCTACAAGATCCTTGACCGCCTCGGCTCTGTTGACGAGGAGGGCTTTGAGGAGCCAATCGAAGCAGGCATGCTCAGCAAGCAGATTGAGAAGGCCCAGAGCAAGGTCGAAGAGCAGAACTTCCTGATGCGTAAGCGCGTTCTTGAGTACGACGATGTCCTCAACCAGCAGCGTGAAGTCATCTACCGCTATCGCGACGAGATTCTCGAGGGCGCAGACCTTGGTGAGCAAGCTCGTGAAGAGATGCAGAGGCTCGCGGGGCGCCTGGTGGATGAGTACACCGCCGGGGACTTTGTCGAGGAATGGGACACCTTTGGCTTGTTCGACCGCCTTGACGAAATCTCACCGGCTGACAGCCTTCGTGAGCAGTTCCCCACAAACGACATTGACCGTGCGGAGCTCAGCGAAGCAGTCGAAGACTTCCTGATCGCCAGCTACGAGAAGCGGGCTGAAGATCTTGGCCCTGAGTTGATGGGTGAGCTGGAGCGCTACCTCCTGCTGCAGATCATTGACCAGCGCTGGAAGGAACACCTCTACGACATGGACTACCTGCGTGAGGGCATTCACCTCCGCGGGTTCGCCCAGATTGAGCCGCTTGTCGCATACAAGAACGAAGGCTTTGTCCTCTTCGGCGATCTGATGGACACGATTTGGAATGACTACGCG
>CAZZKI010000135.1:0-4473 GCA_964654785.1 uncultured Solirubrobacteraceae bacterium | reverse complement strand
GCGACCGCCTCGACGAGGAAGCCGAGCAGCTCTACAAGCTGGCCCAGGGAGCCCGGGAGCGCGAGGCCCACATGTCGCGCAAGTCGCTGATGGAAGACCTCAACATGGAGATCGCCGGCAAGAGCAACTTTGAACGCCGGCAGAGGAGCCGCGGCAAGCGCGACTTCTGAGCAAACTCGATATTCGCTCCCAGGCAAGTAGAGGCCATCCCTAGAATTCTCTGGCCGAACGGGGGAACTCATGGCTTTGAATGACCGCTCACGGCGCATCGGAGATCAACATCAAGGTTCATTTCACAATGAAACGGACGCCTTTGCCGCCAACGACGAAGGTTACCGGCTGCTCCACAACGACCAGGTTGAAGAGGGACTCAGTCTCCTAGAGGCCTCGGCTCGAGCCGGTGTCCCGTGGGCCTTGGCTACCTACTCATGGCACTGCCTGAAGACCTCTCAAGAGGCTCGCGCGCTTGCGCTCGCCCAAGACGCACTTTCGGCCTGTCAGGCATTTGCCATCAGGGAGAGCAGCAACCCGGATCTGTCGCGCACAGCGGCCTACCAAGTAGTCAATGCCCGAAGCAACCTCGCCCTATGCCATCTGGCAACAGGAGGCGATGAGGGGTACGCCCTTGAGGCCTGGGCTTCGGGTAGCGAGATCGGTCATGCGGAGTCCGCTCTGTACCCGGCAGTCTTGCTGTGGCGCCAAGGACACCAACCTGAGGCTGACCGGCTAGTTGAGCGCATCCCGGCACCGGTCCGCGCAGGGCTGGCTGCTGACATGCGTGAGGGCATCGATAGTTCCGCCCCATGGTTCTCGGACTGGTGCCGTGACGGAATGACGCTTCTGGACCGAGCTCCTCAGCAAGAACTGACCGCTGATCTCATCGACCTGGAAGGTGCGGCTCATCTCCCGCGAGTTGGGGACCCCGGGGTTCTGCCCGACCATGCCTGGGAGGCCCTCCGCCTGGTGCACGGTGATGACTCCGCGGCAGCAGAGACCGCCCTGCGATCGCTCATAGGCGAAGGCGGCGATGCTGCCTACCCCGCGCGAATGGAACTTGGACTTCTCCTGGTCGAGTCTGAGGACATCATGAGCGCTCGCTACCGAGAGGGCTGGGATCTCCTCGTTCAGTCTCTACACGCACCTTTCCGAGATGTCATCGCAGGCGCTTCGTGGAACATCGGTGCAGAACTTCAGTCGCGAGGTGACTCTGCCACTGCAGCAGACTTTGCCGAGGTAGCGCTAGAACTCGGCGACCCAACGGCACTGCAGCACTTCGCTCGTGAGGCCATAGAGGCCGTCGATGACCCGGCGGCGAGTGTGCTGTGTCAGCGGATCATCGACGAAGTGGCTCTGGGGCACCCCGGACGAAGCCTGGCATTCACTTATCAGGCACTAAAGGCAAGCTCTGGGCTGCCCCCCGCCGCGCAGGATTGGTTCAGACAAGCCCAGGGCACAGCGCCAGCGTCACTTCTGGCCCAGAGCGCCGCGGTTTATCTGTGGAAAGGCCACTACAACGTCGACATCGCGGCGGCATCGGTCTCGACGCGTTACTTTGAGGCCTGCGAATGCTACTTCGATGATCCTCCCGAGTTGTGCCTGGAATGCGGGCGGAGCTCTAGCACGACGTTGAGTGTGGCGTCGGGGGCTGGCGATGGGGCCTACCCGGCCCTGGAACTGCTATCCACGGTCGAAGGAAGTGATGGCGGCGGAGTTCTGACGACCTTCGTACAGGACAATCTTCCGGCGGTCGGCATGATCGGGATACTCGCCGAGTTCATCGACTCGGCCGCTCCACTGATCGTGGGGAACCTGCGGTGCGACGGCACTCTCATACTTGCCGACTCCTCGAAGTCTTTCGATGATCGGGACGTTTCGATAAGCATCACCCAACCGCCCGGCGACTTCCTCGTGGTGTGCTGGGTTGGACTTACCCGCAGCGGGACGTTCGCGCCAGTCGCGCTCGGTGCCATTACAGGAGCTACCGCTGGGGACGTGCTCGAGAATGTGTTCCCCGTGTCAGATCAGCAACGCAGCCAGATCACCGCGGAAATCTGGGGCGATCCCGGCCGGCTCGTGCATTCACTCTTTGCAGACATCCGGCCCCCTGTCGCCGAGGGGAACGCCGATCTGATGCAGGCAATCGATGACACAGCGTTCCTGAGCTACGTAGCTCAGTTCGGGGAACTCATGGCCGACGACGAGGCTGCCACCTGGGCCCACGATCAACTCCCCTGTGGCTCCGAGGCCGTGCTAGCGGCCTTGGAAATGCGCGGCTACCTCGAGCCTCGGCTGCCCTGGTGGAGACCGCACATGCGAAATGACCCGTCAGATGTCTGGGGTCGGGTGCTTGATGCGAGAGACGAGTCCCGCGCACCTCGTCATGATGTGGGGAGCGACGTAGTGTGGGTTCGCCGGGCCGCTGCTCGAAGTCTCCATCTTTCAGCAGATCAGGCTGACACCCTTGCACGTGATCCTGACACGCGCGTTCGGCAAAACCTGGCAACGAACCCCGTCGCACCGACAAGCGCCATCGCGCTTCTTGCGGGGGATAGCGATGGCTCCGTCAGACGTGCAGTAGCGGGCCATCACGCGTGCCCACCCGAGACCCTCCGGCAATTCGCTCTCTCCGGCTGGGAAGTAGCTCAAGTCGCTGCCAACCCCGGGACCCCACTCGACGTGCTCGCTTCCCTCGCCGAACAGCCGGACCTGTCTATCCGCTATGGACTTGCTCGAAACCCCGCTCTTCCTGAAGCCCTCGCGGGCCCTCTAGCTAGTGATCCAGAGGCTGGCGTCCGAGCGGCGCTGGCCGAAAACCCTGCAACTCCGCGTGCCATCGTCGACGGCTTGTCGTTAGATGCCGACGAAAATGTCAGGCAGGGAGCCATGGGTAATCCAGCGGCGTCCGATCAAGCGCGGGCACAAGCCTCGCTGCTTGGAGCCACGCCACCCGCGCCCACGGCTCCGGCCGTGGCATCAACGGTCTCTTCGCTCGGAGTCCCTCGATTTTGCGTCATGTGCGGAATCGCTCTCGTCCCCAACGCGAACTTCTGCGCAGGCTGCGGCGCAGCGGTGGTGGCCGTCGTCGCCACGCCTCAGAGTTCGTCCAACTCCGCGCCAGACCACTTAGTGGAGGCTGCCCTCGCTGGAGACCAACGTGCTCGCGACGACATCATCGAACGGGTCGACCTTGAGGCGATTCGAAACTGCGTGGAGTTGGCGCTACAGAAGCGTGATGTGGATGCCGCGGAGTTCTGGGCCCTTGAATGGGCCACGGTGCCGATTCCCGCGACGAGTGCGGATCAACTTGACGGTCTCGCCGCACTCTGCGAGCAACTCCTCGTGCCGCAGGGACGCTACGAGGAGGCGAGCCTCTACTGCTCGTGGTTCCTGACCCATCCCGATACCGCACTCAGGTCGCGTTCACGGACGCTAGAAGCCCTCATCGACCAGGCGCGGCGCAACAAAGGAAGTCAACGCCTCGAGCACCACGGTGATTGGCAATTCATTGACCTCCGAGTGCCAGGGGATCCCGAAGCAGATCAGCGCTACCACTACCTGCGGGTTATTGCCTTCATGCGCGACTTGGAAATCCGTGGAGAGTTGGCAGACTCGGTTGATCTTCAGCGAGACAACTACATGTCCTGGCTTACCGGCTTCTTCATCGGCTTCGCCTCTCAGGTGGCGAGCGTAGGGACCGAGCGCGAGACCGCCGCCAAGGCGATAGCTGACTGGCTCGAACTGAGATAGCCGCTAGATCGGGGGAGGCGGATTCGGTTGCAGCGACTGCGCCCGCCGGATGCGCCGCCACCCCCAGAAGTTGGCAAGCATGAACAGAAACGCAAAGGGCCAAGAGCGGTTGAGGAGGAAAAGCCCGAAGCAAGGCAGGACCATCAGGAAGGACTGCCAGCGCACAGACTTCACGTGTCGTTCCCAGGCTGTGAGATTCTCGCGATACTGCTCCTTCATCCAGTGAGCCAGCACGAGGTCAGATGGCTGATCTGGCCGCAGGGTCGAATGCGAAACTGGTGGCACGGCGGGATGTGTGGTTGCTCTTGGAGGATTCGCGGGAGCTTCAATGATCGAAAGGCAGGAATCACAGAACGCTGTCTGCACGGGAATGGACCGGCCGCAATGGGCGCACGGTCGAGAAGAGGGAACGGTCACTTCTTCTTCAACGTGACCGGCTCTGAGACGGCCCACTCTTGGACTTCGCCATTGAACACCGCACCAACCCTGAACCACAGCTTGCTCTTGCGCAGCTCTTCACGGGCGCCCTTGTCGACCTTAACTTTGGTCGTGCTTCCCTGCACGGTTCCCCCCGTGGGCGTCCACGTACCCGATCCCACGCGGTATTCAATGGAGTAGTACTGTCCTACCGATCCACCATCGGTGATCCACGAGAGGGTGTAGGAGTTTTTCTCTGATCGCACCGAGACGCTAACTACGCGCGGATTCGCTTGCATGGCGGAGGGT
>CAZZKI010000134.1:0-4532 GCA_964654785.1 uncultured Solirubrobacteraceae bacterium | reverse complement strand
TCCTCGACTACTGGCTGGATCTCATCAATCCGTGCCTCAATGTCCTTTACGACTGCATCCACATGATCTGCTGGCATCTCGATTTCTCACTTCTTGGGGCTTAGGGTTTTGTATTGCCTATTTCCCATGATGCCTCGGGGGCGGGCACGTGTTTGGGAATGTTTGCGGTACTTGAACTGTAGGCGGAGATTACAGATCAAGCCTGACACGGTGTCAGACAGATTATTAGACACGGTGTCACAAACTCCAGTTGGATGTTGCCGACGGCTTCACATCCCCGAGCAGCAGGCCTTTCTGCGTATTTGCGCGCACGCCACTGTGGAAAAGTACGTCGTGTCAGATTCGACTGATTCGGCGAGTCAGAACAGTGCAGGTGGCCGCCCTCGGCGTTACCTTCGCTCTTACACATGAACTCAACCTCACTTCTAATCGGCCTAGTCGTTGGACTCCCACTCGGAGGTATCGCCACGTGGCTGATCACCGGCCGTAAGGACGACAGCTCTCAATCCGAGGCCATCAACCAAGCGATCCTGGCTCTCCGCGACGACGCAGAGGCCGGCCGCCAAGCCGCCATCAACGAGCTAAACCGCCTCAATGAGACTGCGCAGGAGAACCAACTCAAGTTGCAAGAGGAGCGTGCCAAGCGCGAGCGTGAGGCAGTCAAGAACCTTGTTGACCCAGTTGAGGAGCACCTCAAGGAGGTCAGCAAGCGAGTCGAAACGCTCACCAAGGACTCTGGCGAGAACAAGGTCCGAATCACAGAGATGGTCCAGAGCCTCCACCAGAAGAGTGACCGCCTGACAGAGGTCACCACGACGCTCTCGCAGGCCATGCGCTCACCTGGTGCCAAGGGCGGCTGGGGTGAAAAGCAGCTAGAGAGTTTGGTCGAGGCGGCTGGCATGCGCGCCCACCTGCGCAACTACCGAACCCAAGTTGCCACTGACGCTGAAGGCGACAGCTCCCGCCCTGACATGGCCATCGCAATGCCAGGCGAGCTTGAAATGCTTATTGACTCCAAGGTGCCTCTTGAGAACCTCTTGAAGGCGTTCGAGACCGAGGACCTTGATGAGCGTGAGCGTTACCTCGACGCACACGCCGATGCTCTTCGAACTCAAGTAATCAACCTTGCGAAGAAGGAGTACCCGAAGAAGGTCAACAACTCGCTGGATTTCGTCGTCCTCTTTGTGCCGGGTGACCACTTCCTCGACCTCGCACTAAGCCGCCGCCCTCAACTACTCGAGGAGGCGCTGGAGCGCCATGTGATCCTCACTTCACCTTCCAGCTTCTTCGCAGTTCTGCTCGCCGTCTCAACCACTTGGCAGCAGCACCAGCTGGCGGAGAATGCGGAGGCGATCGCCAACGAAGGCAAGTTGCTCTATGGCCGTCTGCGCATCCTGATGAACCACACTGCTGGCGTTGGGAAGGCTCTCAACAAGGCTGTGGAGAGCTTCAACAGCATGATCGGCTCATTTGACACTCGCCTTATCCCGACAGCTCGCCGGATGGAAACGCTGGGCGCAAGTGACGGCAAGTCAATTGACCTTCCCGACCCGATTGACGTGATCACTCGCGAGTCGCAGAAGATTGAAGAGCTGCCACCCGGCGACGACAGCGAAGCTGCCTGACCCAACCTGAATTCCCCGACGGGAATTACACGGTCTAGCTAGAGTCGGTCCCAATGAGCCTTGAGATTCTCCGCATTACCGACTCCGGTTGCCCTTGGGCCTACTCGGCAGAGCCAGCCTTGTCAGTGCTGCGTGACCGCTACCGCGACCAGATTGACTGGAAGCTCGCGATGATCGGCCTCGCGGAGACAAGTGATGTGTACGTCAACAAAGGCTTTACCCCAGCTCTAATGGCTGCCATGGCCCCCAAGTTTTCAAGGCGTTTTGGAATGCCAATGTCGGGTGCCGTCAAGGCTCGCCCTTGGGGAACATGGCCGGCCTGCAAGACGGTGGTAGCCACCCGGCTTCACCAGCCTGAGCTTGAAGCATCAGTTCACCGCGCACTCCAAGTCGCATGGTTCACCACAACTGACGAACTCGACACTTGGGACGCGCTGCGGAACACCCTTGGAGCGGTCAAGGGCCTTGACTCGGGGGCAATCGTTGAGGCAGCTGAGAACGACAGTGCAGTGGCCGACGCGTTCGCCGAGGACATGACAATCGCTCGCAGCGCCGAAGGATCGCCGACAGTGGCTCAGGGCAAGCACGCGATGGACGGCGACACACCCCGCTACACAGCACCTTCACTTCTGATGACGGCAACGGACGGTCGCAAGTTGGAAGCTGGTGGCTTCCAACCGGTTGAGGCCTACGACGTCATCATCGCCAATGCCGACCCAACTCTTGAACGCCACGAGCCAGGCACCATCATCGAGGTTCTTGAGCGCTCAGCCTGGCCGCTTTGCCCAGCCGAGGTCGCAGCGATCACAGCACCATCACTTGAAGTCCCTGACGTTGCCGCAGTTGAAACTGAGCTCGTTGAGCTTGCCGCTAACGGTGAGATCAAGCGAACAGCAGCCGGCAACGGTGCTTTCTACGGCATCTAAATTCCCGTAAACAGCAGGGACTTTGTTAAGTCTTTGTGCCGATTCACACCTATTGCGCAACTCACCCCACTTCAAGGGGTTACAAAGGGTGGATGGTCACAACATTGTCAACAAAACGCGACACACCGCCCAGCAATCCCAAGCAGCTCGCTGATTGGTTGGCACCGCGTCCTGGTGAGACATACGAAGCATGGAGCCGTCGTTTCGACCGCGCCGAGAAGAACCTCGAGCGGTCAGAGATCCCGGCAGCACGTGCTCGTCAAGCTCGCAGGCGTGGAGCGCAGCCAAAGCGACGCGCCGCATAGGCGCCAGGGAAGCACCGCGCTCCGCTGAGGGGCCCGGGGGCTAAGCGACCCGCCTCGCGGCACCGGGGCGGTCGCTGACCATCGCCTGACCTCAAAAGAAAACGCACCCCCGCGAGGAGGGTGCGTCTCACAATTCTTGGCTTGCACTGGCCTAGCGACCAGCGATCCTTGCTAGCCGACCTTGATCAGGTCAACCACGAAGACGAGGGTCGAGTTCGGAGGAATCGAACCTTGGCCTTGGCTTCCGTAAGCAATGTCAGGTGGGCAGACCAACTCGCGGCGGCCGCCAACCTTCATGCCGACGACTCCCTTGTCCCAACATGGGATTACGGCGCCTTGGCCGAGAGTGAACGGGAACTCGTTTGGCGAACGCTTCCAGCTTGAGTCGAACTCAGTGCCCTTGCCCCAAAGCACGCCCGTGTAGCGCATGGTCACAGCGTCGCCCGACTTGGCCTCTGTGCCATCGCCAACAACGATGTCCTTGGTCTCAAGCGCCTTAGGTGGCGTGCCTGATGTCTTAGGCATTACAGGCGCCTTCGCGATTGCTTCAGAGACCTTGATCTCCTCCGCAGGAGCAGACTGAGCCTGATCAACCTGAGCAGCTACGTCAGTTGATGTGGTCGCCGTGTCCGCCTTGCGATTGCCAGCGCCCACGATCGCAGCGATTGCGATCGCCACAGCAGCAAGAACTAGAACGATGGTTGTGCGCTTCTCCATGTTCGGGCCTCTACTTCTTGGCGGTAGTGGTGGTTGTGGTGCTCTTCGAAGTGCTCTTGCTTGTGCTTGATGAGCTCTTCTTCTTGCTGGTCTTCTTGGTCGTTGAAGCGCTTGAGCCTGCCTTCTTGGCGACAACCGTGAAGGTTGCTGAGCCGTAAGCCTGCTTGGTCTTCAGCACGTTGACCTTGAGTGCCTTGTTGACGACAGCAACTGCGCCACGCGCGAACACGAGGTCAATGCCAGTGGCAACGATTGCGCCGTCCTTGCCCTTGCCAGCGGCAAGGTTCTTCAGCTTCATCTGGAAGACAGCAATGCGATTGCCCTTGTATGAGCCGGTGACCTTGCGGGACTCAGTGTTGAAAGCGAGGTTCTCGAAGGTGACCTTGTCGGCACCCTTGGCGAAGGTCAAACCTGCCGCGCTGTGCACTGAACCAATAAGGCTCTTGACGACGATGCGGCCGCCGTTGGCAGGAATGACAACTGTCGTCGCAGTGGCCTTGCCCGGTGCGGTTGGAGTGATTGTCACGCCAACTGCCTTGAACCGAGCGACTGCCGCTGGATCAGGAGTGAAGGTCGTTGCACCGCTGACGATCGTGCGGGCCTGCGCAGCAGTGCTCGGTCGCGATGACTTCTTCTCGTTGCTTGACTTGCTGTCTGAGCCACCGCAAGCTGCAAGGCTCAATGTGAGAGCTGCTGCAAGAGCGGTGATTGTTGCCGTTGTGGCTGAGCGACGGTTCATGTCTTCTCCTATGACGGGGTGCTTTGGGAAGGCGTGTGACCTACCCCACTTTCCTGAAGGTTAGGGCAGAAAACTCCGAATCCCTGCAATCGCAATCTAACTGCTAAACAACGCCGTACTCAAGAGGCATGTTGATCGCCAACACACTCGCCGTTACGTTCATGTGCGGCCTCCATTGGTTCGTGCAAATCGTCCACTACCCACTGTTCAACAAGGTTGG
>CAZZKI010000133.1:0-4535 GCA_964654785.1 uncultured Solirubrobacteraceae bacterium | reverse complement strand
CCATCGGGAACGGTGGATGATCTGGGCCCTTGGGCTGTTTGGAACAGTCCTCCCGGCATTCGGACTCCTCTGGCTTCTGCGACGGGATGCAGACAGGCTGGTCCCGGGTACCGGAATTGCGAGCGCGATGGCGGTCGGACTGGGAACGATGATCCTTCCCTTCTCAACCCAACTGTTTGGCCACGTGATGGGCGCCTTCTTCCTCTACCTTTCATTTCACCTTCTGATGAAGGAGAGGAGGGGCGAGCCAAGCTGGAAACTGCTGGCGCTGGCAGGCCTGGCAGCTGGAGTGGCAATTGTCGTTGAGTACCCAATGGCGTTCGGAGGCATGGGGATTGGCGTCTACGCAATGCTGCGCGAGCGGACGAACTTGGCAAGCGTCGCCAAGCGCGCTGTGGCCTATGGAGCTGGGGCTCTAGTCGGGCTGCTGCCGCTTGCCATGTACAACAAGGTTGCCTTTGGCTCGTTCACGCACCTCTCGTACGGAGGGGCAGTTGCCGTTGAGGGGAAGTCAGGCCACGCGAAGCTCGGCCTAAACGACTCTGGCTTCTTTGGCATCGGCATCCCCAAGCCTGAGGCGCTGCTCAACATCCTCTTTTCGCCCCGCGGGCTAATCACCGCAGCACCAATCTGCGTGCTCGGGCTGATCGGCCTGTTTTGGATGCGGCGGGAGCGAGATCACCGCGCCGAAGCTTGGGCAGCACTGGCGGTAGTCGGCATCTACCTCTTCTATGTCTCTGGCTACTGGCTCCCGTTCGGAGGCGGCTCGCCAGGGCCGCGCTTCCTTGTCGTGATCCTTCCGTTCCTTGGGCTTGGGCTTCCGTTTGCATGGCGGCGTGTTCCCGCAGCGACTGCGGCTCTTGCAGCGGCGGGCGCAACGGTCATGGCGGTGGCGACAGTTGCCGGTCCCTTGATTACGCGCCACACGCTCGGCTCTTGGGGAGAGCGCTTGGTTGGTGCGCCCAACTTCAAGTCGGTGTTCACCGCGCTCGGGATGTCGCCTGGGCCTGCTTCAGCCATTCCGGTGTTGCTCCTCCTTGTGATCGCTGCAGTCCTAGCTGGCCTCGCTACCCGGGTTGACGGGTTTGGAACGAAACAGGACCTCAAGGTTGCTGCGGGAGCGCTGGCCGGTTGGCTGTTACTTGCGTTGGTCATCAGCCCCGCGATTGGTGAGCACGAGATTGATCCGGGGCTTCCAGCAGTTGGGCTGCCAGCCAACTTGGTCCTGATGGCCTCATTGGTTGGGGTGCTTGCAGTCGCTGTGCCTGGCTATTTCGCTCGGCGAGAGAGAATTTCCCCCGACTGACGCTTCCTTCCAGATAATCGATTCAGCATCGAGGAAAGGACGCTTCAGTGGGCTTCGTAGAGTTTATGAACAGCGGCGCGGGGAGGTTTCTGCGCATGGCCGTCGGGATTGCGTTGGTGATAGTTGGAGTCAGTGACCTGTTTGGAACGGCTGGCTGGGCGATCGCTGCGGTGGGTCTAGTCCCTTTGTTTGCAGGCATTGGCAATGTTTGCCTTATGGGACCGCTCTTCGGGGTTGACCTGCACGGCAACCCTCGGCACGGCCATCGCGCCAGTTAGCGCTGAGATGGCGATTACCCGACAATCGCTCACGCGTTTCTGGGTCGTCGTTGCTCTGGCCGCAACAGTTTCCGGCTGCTCAGTCTCTGTGGGGGATAAGTACATGAAGCAGTCAGAGGTGGAGGCCAAGGCGGCCGAGGCGCTTGCTCAGTCAAAGAACCTGCCTGTCAGCTCGGTACCCCCGATCACATGCCCGGGCGATTTGAAGGGCAAGGTCGGGACGACCATGACCTGCTCCATTGGCACTCCGCCAAAGGTCTACGACGTAAACCTGAACGTGACTAGATTCGACGAAAAGACCGACCAGGTCTACTTCGACGTAAAGGTCGCCAATGCACCGCGCCCATAGTCGGCAAAAAGTTGGGAAACCCCGGACAAGATCTGGTGAACCCGCTTGCCTGTTGAATAATCGCTGCTTACTGTGCCGCGAATGATTAAAGACACCGCCGCAGTTGCCCGCCGTAACCCAGTCGCTTCCGTCGCCCTTGCCGGCGTTGCCCTAGCCGCAGCAATCGGACTCAGCAGCAGCCCGGCTCGCGCCGCCACTGCGAGCTGTGCCAACAACCCGACTATGTGCACTCTCTCCTCAGTTACGCCGAGGACGGGCATCTATGTCGGCACCGCGTTGGACAGCAGCCTCCGCTCAACCGACCTATCCGACATCGCAGCCAACTTTTCCTCAATCACGACCCCGTCGTTGGTCTGGAGCCTCATGGAGCCAAACCGAACGTCACCTAACTTTGCAACGGCGGACCGGGTGGTGACTTTGGCCCGCTCGCGCGGAATTCGGATTCGAGGTCACAACCTGATCTGGAACGCTCGCTGGACACCGAAGTGGGCACTTGACTATATGAGTGCTGGTGCAACTCCTGCGGCTGTCTACGCCAACACGAAGACCGCCGTGGACTACCGAGTCAAGTCAGTGGTGCAGCACTTCCGCGGACTCATCAACACGTACGACGTCGTTAACGAGCCGCTTGCCTTCAACGGTGGGCTCAACCCAACCAACCCATTTGCCAATGGCATGGGGGAGGACTACATCGCGGAGGCATTCAAGGTCGCTAGGGCGTATGACCCCGCGGCCAAACTGTTCCTCAACGAGACAATCCCGAACCCGGTCGAGGGCAACGCGAAAGCTGACTCGCTCGTCAGCCTCGTTCGCCGCCTCAAGGCTCGCGGAGTTCCGATTGACGGCGTTGGTCTTGAGACGCACGGCGCGCTCGGTGTGTCGTCACCGTGGTTCCCTGACTCAACTGACGTGCTCAAGGAGTACATGAACAAGTTTGTTGAGATGGGACTGAAGGTCGAGATCACCGAGTTGGAGGTCAGCCTGCCGCATGTAATCGCTGAGGCAGGTGACCCTGCCCCGACGCGCGCCGAGGCACTTGACCTTCAAGCAGGTGTTTACTCACGAGTTGGTCTCGCCTGCGCGCAAGTGCGCTCCTGCACCGGTGTAACCGTCTGGGGAGTTCGAGACCAGTACACCTGGCTCGACATCAACCCTTCAACTGCTGCGCTTGGCCCGCACGAGCCGCTCCTCCTAAATTCAACTGGAGCCAAGAAGCCTGCCTACGCTGCGCTTCGGGACTCGCTCTACACGCGGATCGGCGCTGGCGGAGTCTCCGAGAGGAACTCAGACAACGAGCGGCTGCACAAGCACCGTGACCGCACTTGGACAAAGCCTGGCCGTGTCGAGGGCGATGACAGCGAGCTCGATGTCTTCTGGATCCTGCGGGCCTTCAGCCTCACCAAGGGCTGGTAGGACTGCGGGAAACCCGCGTCACAACCCGGGGAACAATCGCGTCCGGCTCGTGTAGTTCCCCTCCTCAAGAAGAGCAGAGAACACGGAAACGCGACTACTGACCTGCACTTAGCGTGACTCCACAGCCGTTTCGCACAAGGCGAACGGCACGGTGGGGTCACATGCGAGGTGGGTCGTGTTCAGAGGTCGATACCTGAATGGTCGTGGCGCGGCAGTTCTAGTTGTGTTTGGAGTTCTGCTCGCGATTCCCTCAGTCGCAACTTCCGATGTCTCACTTAGCCCATCGTCCGCACCGCTCCCTGGCTCTCTCTTCCAGGCCGCAGATGGCAACCAGTCCGAGTGCGCAATCCCTGCATGCACGCCACTTACTGGCAGCAAGGTCTTTGACTGGGGAAGCTCTGACTACGGCACGCTGATCAACACCATCGTTGACCCTTCAAACCCTGACAGCGCGTTCGCTGGCGGGACAAAGGAAAACCAGCCGGACCTTTGGTCATTCGCAAGCCCTGCAGAGTCAACGCCGAACAAGAGCAACTTCCGTGTCGTCTGGAATGTGGTTGAGGGCGTGTCAAGTCAGTTCCTCTTTCTTGCGTTTAGGCGCGCAGAAACAGGTGGCAACACATTCCTCACGTTCGAGTTGAACCAGCAGCGGAAGCTTTGGACAAACTCAACTGGAGCTCAGATTCCATGCCGCACGACAGGGGATCTCTTGGTCACCTACAACGTTGCCAACAGCGACGCGACAGACATCGTCCTCCGCGCTGAGAAGTGGACATCAACTTCAACTGATGCTGCGTCGGGCTGCGGCAAGACAGGAACCTTGAGCGAGTACACGGGCCTCGTTGACGGCACGGATGTTCAGGGCGCTGTAAACACTCAAGTCAGCCCTTCACTACCGGGCGAGCTGCCCTCGTCGAAGCCGGCGATTGGGGCGATCCCAAGCCTCCTTGAGTCATCACCAACCTGCAGCAGCACAACGGGGTGGGTATGCGCTGGACTCTTCGGCGAGGCTGGCATCAACCTCAAGGGTGTCTTCGGGGGATCAACTTCAGAAAAGCCCTGCTTCTCGTTTGGCACCGTCTGGGCACACAGCAGGTCATCAACATCGTCTAGCTCGGCGCTCGAGGACTATGTTGCTCCAGCCAACGCTGCAGTTCGGTCTTGCACGATCAGCGGCTACAAGTGGAAC
>CAZZKI010000132.1:0-4609 GCA_964654785.1 uncultured Solirubrobacteraceae bacterium | reverse complement strand
TTTGGGAAAGCCCCACCCCCAGGAAGCAACGCAGCCTGAAACTGCGATTGATCAGTCGGTTCTTTAAGCCTCGTCGGCGATGCTCCGAGGTGCTCAAGAGCGCGAATCAGCGAGGTTAGATTGCCGGTGCCGTAGTCAACGACCGCGAGCTTTACTTCTTCCCCCACGGAAGACTCGCCTGTACCCACCTAGGTGAGAGTGCCCTTGGTGCTCGGCACACCACTGGCATTTGGATCGATCGAGACGGCCTGCCGAAGCGCGCGTGCAAATGCCTTGAACGAGGCCTCAATTACATGGTGTGCACCACCTTCACGCTGGAGGTCAATGTGAAGAGTCATCTTGGCGCTTGATGCGACAGCCCTCATAAATTCTTCGAGCAAGTCGTGCTCAAACCCGCCGGTTGTTCCCGCTGGTACATCAACATCAACTGCGGTGAATGGGCGTCCGCTCAGGTCAATCGCGCAGGCTGCTCGAGCCTCATCCATTGGGACGACCGCATAACCATACCTGGTGATGCCAGCGCGATCACCGAGGGCCTCGTCAAGAGCCTTACCGAAGCAAATCCCAGTGTCTTCGACAGTGTGGTGGGCGCCGGTACCCAGGTCTCCGCTGGCTTGAACTGTCAAGCCGATTCCGGCGTGACGCTCCAGAAGGTCGAGCATGTGATCAAAGAAGCCAACTCCCGTCTCACGAGCGCCATCAATCGAGCCGTCCAAGTTCAGGACAAGCTGAATATCGGTCTCCCCTGTCTTCCTGACTACTTCAGCGGTTCTTGCCATTGGCGTATCGTCGCAGCCTTACTCGCCAAGCATCTTCGCTGCAAGGGCATCAATCTCACTCGCCCTCAGACGATGCGAAACAGGATTGGCTATCAAGCGCGCAGTTGTGGTGGATATCTCCGCTCGCGCGACGAGGCCGTTCTCCCTCAAGGTCGCACCTGAAGCTACGAGATCAACAATGCCATCCGCGAGGCCCGTAAGTGGCGCAAGCTCGACCGATCCCTTCACTTCAATGATCTCAACCTGCCGGCCTTGGCTTGCAAACCAGTCGGTTGCCGCCTTCGGGTACTTGGTGGCAATTCGAATAACTCCCAACCGATGCTCCGCCACATCAATTGGGTCCTCGCCACCAGCCTCGCTGGCGACGACCATCGTGCATCCACCGAAACCAAGGTCAGCCAGCTCAACGATGTCGCCGTCCGACTTCTCAGCGATGACGTCCTTGCCAGTCACTCCAACGTCAGCGGCTCCTGAAGAAACATAGGTTGGGACATCGCCCGGCCGAACAGTCACGATTCCCACATCGGGAAAATGAAGTTTTCTGTCATTGGACCTGACCTCAGACGTGTCAATCCCCGCAGCTTCAAGCCGGTCCAAAGTCTCAGTCATAAGCGAGCCGCGGGGCACTGCAATAACCAGTGGTGTTTCAGCCATTTGGAACTGACTCTCCCCTCTCCTCGCCCGCGATCGCCTGGTGCAGAAGGTCAACATCAAGAGCAAAGCCGACTCCAGTCAGATTGCTGTTCGAGCGGCTGAAAAGGTCGTCATAGGAGCCTCCCCCTCCGATCGCTCTTCCCACCGCAGGGTCGTAGATGGCGAACACGAGCCCGGAGTAATAGTCCAACTCGGAGCTGAGTCCAAAGTCGACGATAACTCGCGATCGGATCTCTGGAGAAAGCGAATCGAGAAGAGAACGTATCCCAACAACCGAATCTTCATCAACCCCGGATTCTGCCCAGGCTGACTCAAACGAATCCGCTTGGTTCCGGAAACGCACGAGTCTCGAAAGGGCTTCAACACCAGCCTCTGTCGAGTACTGATCTACGGCAACGAGGTCTTGATCAACAACGGCATCGCGGATTCGCGCAGCAATTCCGGAATCAACACCAGCCAACGCCGACTCAAGAATTGAGGCGTCCCCGATAGCGATCTTCCAATCGTTTAGGCCCGACGCTGACAGGACCTTCGCGCAAAGTTCAATTACCTCACGAGGGCCGTCACTCCCCGCCCCAATCAGCTCGGCTCCCGCTTGAAGAATCTCGCGTCCCTCTCCGCTGTGGGACTTAACTCTCCTCCAAGACCGCTCCAAGTAGCTCAATCGCACGGGTTCTTGGCTTTGCGCAAAGCGAGTTAGGGCAACCCGGGCAATCGGCACAGTCATGTCAGAGCGCAAGACAAGCGTCTCGCCCTTCTCGTCAATGAACCGATAAGCAGCGAGCTTAGATCCCTCCGGGGCCTCTACTTCAAGTGTCGGGGTTCTCACCTCGCCGTAGCCGGCGTCAGAAAAACAGTCCTCTATAGCGCGTGTTATCCCCCTGAGCTCGCGCAGCTCCTCTGGAAGAAGGTCCCGCGTGCCAGTTGGAGTCGAGGCTGGCAAACGTGCGTCAAGGGGGCTCATCGCGGCGTATCCGAATCCGCAACGCGCTCGATTCGAGCGCCGAGGTCCCGCAAACGCTCGTCAATGCGCTCGTACCCTCTGTCGATCTGTCGAATATTTCCAATCTCGGTTGTTCCTTCGGCACACAGAGCGGCAATAAGCATCGCCATTCCAGCGCGGATGTCTGGAGACTCGAGTCGCTCGCCACGCAGCTTGCGAGGACCAACAACAAGTGCGCGATGAGGGTCACAGATGGTGATGGCAGCGCCCATAGCCTGCAGCTTGTCGGTGAAGAACAGACGGTTCTCAAACATCTTTTCGTGGATGATCACCGAGCCCTCGCATTGGGTCGCGAGGGCAAGAGCGATCGAAGTTAGGTCAGCAGGAAAGGCAGGCCATGGTCCGTCCTCAACCTTGGGCTGATACCCACCCCAGTCATTCTGAATCACCATCTCCTGATTCCCAGGGACGATCACAGTGGAACCGTCCAACTCGCTCCGGAGTCCAAGCCGCTCAAACACCATCCGAACCATCCGAAGATCCTCAGGCACAGTGTCGACGATTCGCATCTCGCCTCCAGTTACGCCTGCAAGCGCCATGAAGGAACCGATCTCGATGTGGTCTGGGGCGACTGTGTGGTCGCAGCCAGAGAGGCTGTCCTTCCCATGCACGGTTAGAACGTTCGAACCGATGCCCTCAATTTCAGCCCCCATTGCCACGAGCATTCGAGCAAGGTCTTGACAGTGCGGTTCACTGGCGGCATTCCTAATCACGGTGGTGCCCTCTGTAAGAGCGGCAGCAAGCAGGGCGTTTTCAGTACCCATCACCGAGGGCTCGTCCATCAGAATGTCGGAGGCCTTCAGCCCAGATGGAGCCGAGATGGTGATGTCTCGGCCATGGTCCACGTCTGCGCCGAGTGCTCGGAATGCGTCCAGGTGCGGGTCGAGCCGCCTGCGGCCGATCACGTCGCCACCAGGCGGCGGCATAGTTGCTCGGCCCAGTCGAGCCACCAGCGGACCCGCAAGAAGGAACGAGGCTCGAATGCGCTCCGAAAGGGCGCGGTCAACCGACGTCTCAGTCACATCAGCAGCGTTGATCACAACCACTCCGTGCTCAGGACGCTCAAGTGTCGCTCCAAGAGCTTCAATCAGGAGCAGCATCGTCTCAACATCTGCGATGGCAGGAACGTTCCGAACTGTGACTGGCTCGGAAGCTAGAAGAGCCGCAGCAAGGATTGGAAGCGCGCCGTTCTTGTTTCCGGCAGCGGTAACCGTTCCGGACAGCGGCACTCCACCTTCGATGACGAACTTCTCCACTGAGGACTCTGCTTTCGATAGACAGCGAGGAAACGCTGTAGATGGAGCCTACCAGCGACCCTCACGGTCAAAAGCTGCAGACCGAACCTAGCCCAAGGCGGAGAGAATCTCCCGGATTCATAGGGTTTGAAAGAGGTCTTGCGGTTATCGCTTGCATCCGTCCGCTGCGAGGCGTACCTTGGGAACACATGTTCGCTTTTACGCATCGCACAAAGGAGAAGTACCAGCGGCAGGCAGCTCAGTCGCAGGTGAACCTCGGTGCCGTGTCGCGCTTCGATCGGGAGAATCAAAGCGCCGTCGAACATCCTCACCGTCGTCCCCTCAACCGGACGACGCCGAAGCACCCGCGGCGGCCAGGACAGCCGCCGCGGCGGCTTCAAACCTGTCTCTGCCCAGTCAAGTAGGAGACAGAGCACAAAAAAAGACCGCCCCCGAAGGGACGGCCTATATGAAGAAACCGGCGGCGACCTACTCTCCCGGGCCCGTGAGGGCCAAGTACCATCGGCGCTGAGAGGCTTAACTGCTCTGTTCGGAATGGGAAGAGGTGTTTCCCTCTCGCCATGGCCACCGGAAATTTGTCAAGACCACGCCACCACGCGGGCCTTCAGAACCACACAGAGCCAATGAACGGGCAACGATAAAAACCGTCAAGCCCTCGACCAATTAGTACCGGTCTCCTTCAGGCGTCACCGCCCTTCCAGATCCGGCCTATCAACCTGGTGGTCTACCAGGGGTCTTACCCTCTCATGGAGGTGGGAAAACCAATCTTGGAGTCGGCTTCCCGCTTAGATGCTTTCAGCGGTTATCCGGTCCGGACGTAGCTAACCAGCGATGCCCTTGGCAGGACAACTGATACACCAGAGGTCCGTCCATCCCGGTCCTCTCGTACTAGGGACAGATCTCCTCAGTTTTCCAAC
>CAZZKI010000131.1:0-4614 GCA_964654785.1 uncultured Solirubrobacteraceae bacterium | reverse complement strand
CGATCGTCGTGGTCGCTGATGAACAGTTCGGAAGCTGCTGTCTTGCGGTCCGGGTCATCGCCCTTGCGGGTGTCCCAGCGGTAGGCGGAGAGCAGCACTCCCTCAACAAGGCCTTCAACGAGTTCGTCGTCAGCATGGTGGGGGACTTCAATGCAGAGCTTGTCGCAACCAAGCGAGCGGGCCTTTACTTCAATTGCTGCTGCTGCGCGGCGGGCTGCTTCACCATCAACCTTGTCGCGGCTGCCAAGTCCGTAGATCAGGACGCGCATGTCTCCGCCGTGGGTAACAGCGACGGATCCCACCTTTGTGCTGGCTTCGCCGCGCTCAACGAGGCGGTTCAGGAAGCCGTCTTCGAAGTCGTGGGCGATCCCTTCGCCGTCAAAGACCGGGACGGCCATGGTGTCAGCGCCGGTCTCCGGCGGGGCTTGCGTGGTGGCAGATGTCTTGATCGTCATACGGCGACCTTACCGGCGGGCGCCCACCGGCTGCACGGGCGCCGCCGCCGCCCGTTAGCATCCGCGCCCTAGCGTCCCCCTCAAACCGAGAAGCACGGAGACCCCATGTCAAAGACAGTCATTCTTTCCGCAGCACGTACGCCAATCGGCCGCATGTCAGGTGGCCTTGCCTCAAAGAGTGCAGTTGAACTTGGTGGCATTGCAATCGAAGCTGCCCTCGACCGCGCTGGCGTTGCCGGCGATCAGGTCGACCACGTAGTCATGGGTACCGTCCTTCAGGCCGGTCAGGGTCAGATCCCTTCACGCCAAGCTCAGATCAACGCTGGCATTCCGAAGGAAGTTTCGTCAGAGACTGTCAACAAGGTTTGCGCCTCAGGCGTTCGCGCGGTTGCCCTGCTTGACACTGCCATTCGTGCAGGTGACATCAACGTTGGTGTTGGTGGCGGCATGGAGTCAATGACCAACGCTCCGTACCTGCTCCCTGGCGCACGCGGCGGCTTCCGCTTCGGTGACGTAAAGGCACTGGACGCAATGACCCACGACGGTCTCACCAACCCATTCACTGGCAAGCAGATGTCGGCTGAGGCCAGCGAGGTTTCAGCAGAGCTTGAGACAACTCGCGCGGACATGGACCGCTGGTCAGTCCGCAGCCACGAGCTTGCGCTTGCAGCGATTGAGAGCGGCCGCATGGCTGAGGAAATCGTCCCTGTAACGATCAGCTCGAAGAAGGGCGACACGATCGTTGACACGGACGAGGCTCCCCGTCCGGGAACGACTCTTGAGACGCTCGCAGGCCTGCCGCCCCTCACAAAGGATGGCTCGCACACAGCTGGCAACTCACCAGGAGTTAACGACGGTGGTGGTGCTCTTGTCCTCGCATCAGCTGATTGGGCTGAAGCCAACGGCAAGACTCCGCTTGCTGAGATCGTTGGCCACGCTCAGATGGCAAACGAGTTCCCCAAGCTTGCGACCACACCAGCTCTTGCCGCCAAGAAGGCGCTTGAGAAGGCCGGCATCGCACCTGAGGAAGTTGACCTTTGGGAGATCAACGAGGCATTCGCTTCAGTGACCCTTCACTCCATGCACATGCTTGGCCTCGACGAGGACAAGGTCAATGTGAACGGCGGCGCAGTTGCGCTTGGTCACCCAATTGGCGCTTCAGGCGCTCGCATCATCGGCACTCTCGCCCTTGAACTCCAGCGTCGCGGTGGCGGCATTGGTGTTGCTGCCATCTGCTCCGGCGGTGGACAGGGCGACGCGATCATCATCCGCGCTTAAGGCTTGGAAGCATGACCGGCCGCGCTGCGGCGTTTTTCGATTTGGACCGGACGCTGATGGCAGGGTCATCAGCGTTCGAGTTCGGCCGTGCCTCGTACCGGGCTGGAATGGTCAGCAGGGCTGACCTTGCCAAGTTCGCGTTTGAGAACTTGAGGTTCCGCCTCGTTGGCAGCACCGACGAGCGGACCGATGCGCTGCGTGACTCCATCAGCGCGCAGATCAAAGGGGCAGAGCTCAAAGACATGCGCAGGCTCGCTCCAGATGTTCTAGCTGGCGTCCTTCCACGGCTCTACCCGCAGATGCTGCAAGAGGCTTGGAACCACCAGGACGCTGGCAGGCCGATCTACATCTGCACTGCGGCTTCGCAGGAGATCGCCTCCGAGCTTGGCCGCATCCTCGGGTTTGACGGCGCGCTTGGCACTGCGTCTGAAGTTGTGGACGGTCGCTACACGGGGCGCAGCATCGGCCACTTCACCTACCGGCAGGGCAAGGCTGACGCGATCGTTGAGCTCGCAGAAGCCGAAGGGCTTGACCTCGCCCAGTCATATGCGTATTCAGACTCTGAGTCAGACCTTCCAATGCTTCGAATCGTCGGCAACCCAGTTGCTGTTAACCCTGACAAGACCTTGGCGAAGATCGCGAAGGAGGAGGGCTGGCAGGTAATGACTTTCGAGACGATCGGCCGCAGGCTTGCCCTTGGTGGGGCTATCAGCATGACTGCTCTTGTTGGCGGCGTGGCAGCAATTCTCAAGAGCAGGAAGGATTAGCCAATGGCTTCCTACGAGATCCACGGCATCACAGAAGAAGAGCGCGAGATCTACGACCTCGTCAAGCGCTTCGCTGACGAGAAGGCCGCGCCCGGTGCGTCTGAGCGCGACAAGGAGAAGAAGTTCCCCAAGGCGCTTCTCGATGAGCTTGGCGAGCTCGGCCTGCTCGGCGTAAATGTTCCAACTGAGCTCGGTGGGGCAGGGTCAACCTTCACCTCGGCAGCTCTTGTGATCCACGAGCTTGCCCGTGTGGACTCAGCGCTTGCGGTCAGCGTCTCGGTTCACCTTTCAGTTGGTACCCAGCCGATCATCGTCTTCGGCACCGAGGAGCAAAAGCAGCGCCTCGTGCCACCGCTTGCCCAAGGCCACAGGCTCGCGGCGATCGCCTTGACTGAAAGCCACGCTGGCAGTGACCTTGGTGCTGTTCGCACCGAGTACCGCGACGGCAAGCTCTACGGCAACAAGCAGTGGGTCACCAACGGGAGTTACGCGGGGGAGATCGTCGTTGTCGCCAAGGACCCTGAAGCCGGCGGCAAGCTCTCCGCCTTCATCGTCAGCCGCCCTGCTGACGGCCTGACTGTGATCGGCGAGCCAGCCAAAATGGGCCTGCACGCTTCAAACACTGCTGACCTCTCCTTCGACGGGGTGGAATGCGAGCGCCTCGGTGAACCTGGCAAGGGCATGGCAGTCGCCCTCGGCGTAATGGATGGCGGCCGGATCGGCATTGCAGCCCAAGCGACGGGCCTCGCCCAAGGCGCGATGGACATCGCAGTTCAGTGGGCGCAGGAGCGCGAGGCGTTTGGCGGGCCCATCGCCAAGCTTGGCCAAGTCCAGGCCAAGATTGCCGAGATGAGCACTGACATTGAGGCAGCCCGCGCGTTGATGCTGCGCGCTGCCAAGGCGAAGGACGCTGGGCTGCCGCACACAGTCGAAGGCGCGCAGGCCAAGCTCTTTGCCAGCCGAGTCGCTCGCCTTCAGACAGGCGAGGCCATCCAAGTCATGGGTGGGGCTGGCTACATGGAAGACCTGCCAGCCGAGCGCTATTACCGCGACGCCAAAATCACCGAGATCTACGAAGGCACCAGCGAAGTCCAGCGCCTCGTCATCGCCCGCGGCATTCTTGGTGACGCTGCGCGCGTAAACTGAGTAACTGATGGCAGTCACACCTTTTTCAGAGGATCTTGAACGCTGGCGCAAGGACGTCTACGACGCTGCGCCTGAGCGTGACGTGCCATTCACCACTCTCTCTGCTGAGCCGGTAAACGCTCTCTACACCGCGGCTGACCTGCCTGAAAATCCGGATGAGTCAATCGGTCTGCCCGGTGAGTACCCGTTCACCCGCGGTGTGTATGGCTCGATGTACCGCGGACGCCTCTGGACGATGCGCCAGTTCGCTGGCTTCGGCACGCCAGAGGAAACGAATGAGCGGTTCAAGTACTTGCTCGCTCACGGCCAGACTGGCCTTTCAACAGCCTTCGACATGCCCTCGCTGATGGGCCACGACTCTGACCACCCGCGATCCCTCGGAGAGGTTGGTCGTGAGGGAGTCGCAGTGGACACGCTCGCTGACATGGAGCGCCTCTTCCAGGACATCCCGCTCGGCGACGTCTCTGTCTCGATGACGATTAACGCACCTGCTGCGATCATGCTCGCTTTCTACGTTGCCGCAGCTGAGAAGCAGGGCGTGCCTGCGGACAAGCTCTCGGGCACGATCCAGACGGACATCCTCAAGGAGTACATCGCCCAGAAGGAATGGTGCTTTCCCGTAGACCCAGCCATGCGCCTCGTCGGTGACATGATCGAGTGGTGCTCAAAAGAGATGCCACGCTGGCACCCGGTTTCCATCAGTGGGTACCACATCCGTGAAGCGGGAGCCACAGCAGCTCAGGAGCTCGCCTTCACGTTGAAGGACGGCCTTACCTACGTCGAAGAGGCAGTCGCGCGTGGTCTGGATGTGGACGACTTCGCGCCTCGCCTCTCCTTCTTCTTCAACGCGCAGATCGACTTCTTTGAGGAGATCGCCAAGTACCGCGCAGCACGCCGTATTTGGGCGCGTGAACTGAAGGAAACCTTTGGCGCCAAGGACCCGAGGTCGTGGCTGATGCGCTTCCACA